>JAFOCD010000129.1 GCA_017381475.1 Bacteroidaceae bacterium | reverse complement strand
GCAGCAGCTTGGCTCAAGTATTGGATAAGATTGGCAACAACGCTCCTGACGTTAAAGACGCTGCTTACTTCAAGAACTGCTTCAACACAATTCAAAAACTCATCGAAGAAGGTCTCATCGTTGCAGGTCACGACGTATCAGCAGGTGGTTTGATTACTACATTATTAGAAATGACATTCGCTAACTGCGAAGGCGGTCTCAACATCGACTTGTCAGCATTCAACAACAACGACCTCGTATCAGTAGCATTCAGCGAACAACCAGCTGTCGTTATCCAAATCAACGACGCTAAGGCAAAAGAAATCCTTGCAAACAATAATATAGACTTCGTTGTCATCGGTAAGCCACAAGACAAACGTGAAATCACATTGACAAAAGACAACGAAACATATAACTTAGACATCAACGCATTGCGCGATGTTTGGTACAAGAGCTCATACCTCTTAGACATCAGACAAACTGGCAAGGCAAAGGCTACAGAACGTTTCGAAAATTACAAGAAACAAGACTTACGCTACGACTTCAGCTCTAAGTTCACTGGCAAGGCTGCAGACTTAGGCATCGACATGCACAGAAGAGAAGCATCTGGCGTCAAGGCTGCTATCATCAGAGAGAAAGGTGTTAACGGCGACCGCGAAATGGCTTACGCTTTATACCTCGCAGGTTTCGACGTAAAAGACGTTCACACAACAGACCTCATCAACGGCAAAGAAGACCTCAGCGACGTCAATATGATTGTCTTCGTCGGTGGTTTCTCTAACTCAGACGTATGCGGTTCAGCTAAAGGCTGGGCTGGCGCTCTCCTCTACAACGAAAAAGCACGTACAGCAATCGAAAACTTCTACGCTCGCAAAGACACCCTCAGCTTAGGCGTATGTAACGGTTGCCAACTCATGACAGCATTAGGTCTCGTTTATCCAGACCACGAAGAACATCCTGTCATGTTACACAACGACTCACACAAGTTCGAATCTAACTTCATCAATGTCGATGTCAACCACAGCAACAGCATCATGTTGTCATCACTCGCAGGACGCCGCTTAGGTGTTTGGATTGCTCACGGTGAAGGTAAATTCAACTTCCCATATTATAAAGACAAATACAACATCGCAATGAGTTACAGCTTCGGTGATTACCCAGGCAACCCTAACGGCAGCGACTGGAACGTAGCAGCTATCTGCTCTAACGACGGTCGTCACCTCGCCATGATGCCTCACATCGAACGCGCTTTCTTGCCATGGCAATGGCCTTACTATCCAGAAAACAGAAAGAACGACGAAGTAACTCCTTGGATTGAAGCATTCGTCAACGCACTCAATTGGATTAAACAACAATAACAATTATGAACAAATCGGAAAAATTAAATATTCAAGGCAGACCTGACGTCCCTCCAAGACTGTTCGACTTATTGCCACGTTATGTAGAGAAGTACGGTTATAAAGACAACCTCTTCGCTGGAAAAGTCAACGGACAATGGGTTAAATATAACGGAGAGAAGTTCTGCGAGATGACCGACTCCATCAGCTACGGCTTGTTGAAGTTGGGCGTCAAGAGAGGCGACCGCATCGCTTTGGTCGCTACCAACGCACCGGAATGGAATATGATAGACTTCGCCATCCAACAAGTTGGAGCTATATGCGTGCCTATCTATCCTACAGTCAGCCATGCCGACTACGAACATATCTTTAAACATTCCGAGGCAAGCATAGTTTTCGTTACAAATAAGAACTTATATAATAAGGTGTCGGACATCATCGCTTCGACACCTTCTATCAAAGAAACATTTCTCATCAAACCTGTCGAAGGATTGAAGTCGTTGCAAGAACTCATCGACTTGGGAAATGCCAACAAAGATGTTGAAACTCTCGAAGCAGCAAAGGCTCAGGTGCAAAACGGCGACATCGCCACCATCATCTACACTTCTGGAACGATGGGCACTCCTAAAGGCGTAATGCTCACACACCGCAACATCTTATCTGTCATAGAATATCTCTGCCCTCTCTACCCTATCGACGAAACACACGACGCAATAAGTTATCTGCCTCTCTCTCACATCTATGAAAGAGCAGTTCAATATTGCCACATTTATCTTGGCGTAAGCACTTATTATGTCGATAACCTCGGCGCTATCATCGACACTATGGCTGAGATAAAACCAAAGCACTTCTCATCAGTGCCTCGTCTCATCGAGAAGGTTTATCACACCATCGTTCGTAAAGGTCGTAAACTTAAAGGTATCAAGAAGACTATATTCTTCTGGGCATT
>JAFOCD010000128.1 GCA_017381475.1 Bacteroidaceae bacterium | reverse complement strand
GACTTCGGCCGTACATGGCATGCTCTTGGTGGTGCCAATGCACTCCCTGCCCCCGGTGGTGACGAGCCAAAGTGCGAGGAGATGCCCGACGGTCGTGTAATTCTCTCGAGCCGTGTAGGCGGTGGCCGCATATACAATATTTATACATATAGCAACACTCTCACAGGCGAGGGCAGTTGGAGTACCGATGTGAAGAGCACATTTGCCGGTTCAGGCCTCACTCCCGGCGGCAACTCAACCAATGGCGAGATTCTCATTGTTCCCGTGCAGCGCAACAGCGACAAAAAGGAGATGTATCTTGCCCTTCAGTCATTGCCCACAGGCGGTGGCCGTACCAATGTAGGTATCTTCTATAAGGAACTTACAGATGTTACCGACCTTAATACCGTTGCAAACTTTGCTGCTGACTGGAACGGTTTCTTCCAGGTGAGCAACACCTCATCGGCATACAGTTCAATGGACCTTCAGGCCGATGACCGCATAGGTTTCATCTACGAGGAGACACTCACGGGCTTTGGCCGTCGCGACAATCCAGTCTCTACAAGTTTCCCGAATGGCGAGGGACAGCACAACTTTGACGGTTTCGACAACATCTACGTTGCATACGAACTTGAGTACATAACAAACGGTGCGTACAGCATTAAACGCGATGTCAACCGTGCCGCATTCCTAAAGGAGTATTTCACGGCAGTTGTTGCCGATGCGTCGGATAAAGTAAAGGCTGAGTTGGCAACAGCACTTGAGGCATTGAGCGCAGAGCCCACAACTGCCGAGATTGACAATATCTATTCAATACTTGCAGGCGATGTTCCTGCCGACAAGTGGGATGGCAAGGTGCTCACCTTTACCAACGTGCAGCAGTCGGGCGCTGAGCGCGTGCTGTATATCAACGAAAGCAATGTACTTGATTTGAGCACCTCTTCGGCCGAAGAAGTTGGCGAGGCTGCACAGTTTCTCTGCACGAAGGAGGCAAGTGGCAAGTACAGTTTTTTTAATGAGGCGGCACAGCTCTATATGATTTGGCGTGCCGGCGGAAACTACGGTTACAACAACAATAGTGGAACGCTTGCAACATACAATGCAACCTATTGCGACTGGAGCATCAACCAAGCCTCTGTTGCCGACAGATATTATATCGTGAGCAAGAGAGCCAACGGTAACGACGGTTCAATAATAATTCTCTCATCGGGCTCTTTCGATGCGTGGTCCGGTTCCGAAGGCTACAGTTCCAACTACAGCAACCTGTTCCGCATAGATGTTACAGATGTGGATACCGGCATTGACGAGGTAAAAGGTGAAAACGGAAAGGTTAAAGCTATTTACGATTTACAGGGTAGAAAGGTTGAAACTCCAAGTAAAGGGATTTATATCATTGAAGGCAAAAAGGTGTTTGTAAAATAAGTGTGCAAAAAAACTTTAAATGTATATTTAGATGGCAACTTCGGTTGCCATCCTTTTTTTATCCCAAAGTTTATGTTAATTTCGCGGCAAAACAACTTGACTTATGATTTCTATACTGTTTTCACTTATATTGTTGGCACCTGATAGTTATATTGCAGCCTATCCTTCGCAGTCGCGTCAAGCAATTGAGACATTTGAGAGTTGCCGTGCCGAACTTGAGAAACTTCTCCCCGGTGCCACCGATGAGGAATTGAGGATTGCGTTTGCAATTGTTGCTCCCGAGGCCGGTTGCTATAATTCATTATCCGATTATTTTGAGACAGCAGCCGTCAAGAATGGATATCCCTCCAATGGTAGCCCCGATTACAGTATCGGCGTTTTCCAGATGAAACCAAGTTTTGCCGAGAGTCTTGAGAATGAGGTTGACAAAGATGCAGCATTGAAAGCTAAATATGGTTCAAAACTTGCATACAGCAGCAGTAATGTCACTTCAAAGAGACGCGAGCGTGTCAACAGATTGGCAAGTGACAAATGGCAAATCTATTACCTTGCGGTGTTTGTCGATATCGTAAAGAAACGCACCTCAACCTGGAATCTCAAGGATGCCGAGTCAAAGGTGCGCTATTGGGCAACATTGTATAATGCCGGGCTCTATTTGAGCAAGGCGCGTGTGGAGCAACGCCAAGGCGTTAAGCAGTTCCCCCGCGGTACAAAGGAATTCAATTATTCGGCTGTGGCATTAGAACTTTATAAATCTTTGGGCAAATAACTGATAAATAGTAAGTACCATCCTGTAGCATTGATGGTGAACTCTTCGCCCGTGCACTCGTTGAGTGTACCTTGCCACCAGTTGTTGAAATCATAGATGGGGTAGCGTAGTCCGTCGGCGCTCATCTCCTTTGCCGTGATGCTGAATATTGACACCTGCTGCCCCTTGCAGCACTTGTGCGTTGTAGTTCCGTTGCATGGAATGAACACTCCATGGTCGGTGAATGAACGGACATCACATCCTTTACGTGCATACTCAATGAGCAGGCTTATATTGCCAATGGTGTGGTCCTCGCGCTTGCCTGTCGCGCCAACGATTGCAATTCGTCGCATCTCTTTTTCAATAAGAAAACGCACCGCCTTTGTCTGGTCATTGCTCTCCTGCTCGGTGATAATGTGTAGCAGATGTGCGAATTTCTCGCGGTTTCCAGTGCTTATTGAGTCACCGTCGCCCACAATCGCATTGGGCACTCGTCCCGTGGCAATGTAATGGTCGGCAGCACCGTCGCAGCAAACCACATACGGCGCACTGTGCAATATACACAAAGGCTGTGGGGCAGTGGGGGACTCCCCACCGGCGACGATCACAGCATCAAATATCCAGTCATTCATTTTGCATCAACTTTTTCCATTTGAAGTATCCAAAGATAGCAATAATTGCATAAACGGCATAAAGTATTGCTGTGAAAAATAACCCCTTGTATGTGTACAGGGCACTGCTTGCCACATCCACCACGCACCACACCCACCATTGCTCAATGTATTTGCGTGCAAGCATCCACATGCCCACAATGCTCAGGGCCGTGGTGAACGAGTCGCTCCAAGGGACAGTGCTGTCGGTGTACTTGGTCAGTACAAGATATATGGCAACTTGCGCTACAATGAATGCCATAGCAGCCTTTGCCCATGCCTTGCGTGGAGTGTGGCTTATGCGCAGTTCACGCTTTGGTTCCTTGCGCCCGAACAGTGTGAATCCCGTTTTCCATGCCACCCAGCCATAGAGTGCGATGAGCAGATAGTAGATGTTTATTCCAAAGTCGGCATACAGGCCTGCATCGTGATATACGAACAGATATATTGCCGGCATTATAATGCCCACAATCCACAGGTATATGCTTGCGTGATACTCAAGCCACAAGTATATTATGCCGGTAATTACTCCTAAAATTTCAAGAAACATTTTTTAATGTTAAAGGTTAAAGGTTGATGGTGAAATGTCTATTTTGCTTTTCGTTTTGATAACATTGTCTTTTCGCGACCCGTAGGGCACCACCTTCGTCGGTGCAACCTGTGATCTTTCGCTGCCAATGTTATCGAACCCTCGGTTAAAATTAACCTTCGGCTTTCACCTTTCCGTTTTAACCACGCTGTGCGTGATTGAAACTTGGCGGCGCGAGCTGCGTACGTAAATAAATTTCCGTCCACTCGCTTGCACAAGTTTTCCGTTTTAAAGTTCTACTGTTATGTTTCCTATCGCACTAATCCCTGCCTGGGCAGCGTAGCCCGCGTAGTTGTAGCGGTGGCGGTTGCCTTCGCCGTCGGTGTAATATCCGCTGCCGGCATATCCGTTGTTCTCATACTTTTCATTGAACAGGTTGTATATGGTGGCTCCTACGGTAATATTCTTCACACCCTTCAGCTTGAACGAGTATGCCAGGCGCAGGTTCGTTACAAAGTAGGCATCTAGCACATGCTCCTCAATACCATAGTTGCTCATGTACTGCTTGCTCACATATTGCGACTGCAATTCCGCTTCTATGCCACGCCATTCGTATGAAAAAGAGTTGTTGGCAATGATTGACGGCGAGAATGCAAGCGGAGTGTTGTTGTGGTGTATCTCCCATTTTTCGTATGTATTGTCGTCATACAGCACCTCGGTGAAATCCTTTATCCTGTTATGGCTGAATGTGGCGTTGGCGCTCCACCCGAAACCGCATGGCAGTTTCAGTGCCGCAGTCAGTTCAATACCGGCGCGGAAGCTTTTGGGGATGTTTGCTGCCAGCGGTTCGCCAATTTCATTCAGCTCACCGGTGAGAACAAGTTGGTCCTTGTAGTCCATGAAGTAGAGGTTTGCGCCTGCACTCCACAGTCTGCTGCCAAAAACATATCCCAGCTCATAGTCAATGAGGCGTTCTGCGGTGGGGTGCTCGTGCAGTTTACCGTCGGTATAGTTGTTGCGTGTAGGCTCCTTGTGTGCCACACCCACCGAGGCATATATCCTGTTGTTCCTGTCAGGCATATAAGAAACACCTGCCTTGGGATTGAAGAAGTTGAATTTCTCATCTATCCCAAGCCTTTGGTTACTGTCGGTTGCATCGTTCCATTTGTCATTGTCGCCCTCAATGCGGTAACCGATGTGGCGGTACTGCATGTCGGCATAGATGTTTACACACTCCACCGGGCGGTAATCGGCCTTGATGTATATGTTGGCATCGTCCTTTGTGCCATTGTTCCGGTAATACTCATGGTCGGGAAGCAATTCTCCCGTGTAGTTCTTCACCCACAGCACATGTCCGTAGTGGTCGCCATAGTACCTGTTCGCTCCACCGCCGGCAACGGCTGTCACCTTGTCATTTTTGTATGTCAAGGCAAATACCGCACCTCCAAAATGGTTGTCCATCGCCTTTTTGCGCACCAAGTCACTCTTTTTCACCTCCTCGCCATCAATGAAGAATGTAGGCAAGTTATACTCCTTGAACTTGCGGTCGCTCTTGTACTCCTGGTAGTAGCCATCGCCCTTGGTGTAGTGCAGGCCGATGTTCAGCTTCAGGTTTTTTGTGAAATCGTGGTCAACGAGCAGCTGGATATTTGTTTGTGTGTAGTTGTCGGTCTGGCCGTCATAGTAGTGGTCTGTGCCGGTGCTGTCGGTGAACATGTATCCGCAGCTGTTGTAACGGCGGCCATATTGCTCCATCTCCTCTTTGGTAGCATAGTTCCATGCATGGTATGTCTGCTCCTTGCCGCCAAAGGCTATCAGCCGCACGCTTGTGCTATTGCCGTAATATGCTCCCTGCAGGTAGAACGATTGCAGTTTTGTGGCAGCACGCTCAATGTAGCCATCGCTGCCGATGCTCGACAGGCGCATGTCAATCGCCCAATGGTCGTGCAAAATGCCGGTTCCTGCGCCAAGTGTTGCCTTGTGGGTGTTGAACGAACCGTATGAACCGCTGAAATTGGCATACGGCTGTGTGTTGAAACGGTCTGTTCTCAGGTTTATGCTTGCTCCGAAAGAGCCTGCACCGTTGGTCGATGTTCCTGCGCCGCGCTGAATCTGTATATCCTTCACCGATGAGGCTATGTCGGGCATGTTCACCCAAAAGACGTTGTGGCTCTCGGCATCGTTCACCGGGATACCGTTCGCTGTCACGTTGATACGTGTGCCGTCCGTTCCGCGTATGCGCAGGCTTGTGTAGCCAATTCCTGCGCCGGCATCGCTTGTCGTCACCACACTTGGTGTCGTTGCCACAAGATAGGGGAAATCAACTCCCGTGTTCATCTTCGACAACTGCTCCTTCCCGATGTTGGTGTGCGCAATCGGCGTCAGCTCAGTCGCGCGTGTCGCTGTTATCTCCACTTCCTGCAGATGATTATGCAGGCTGTCACTCATAACCTCTTGTGCATGTAGCAAAGAGGGTAGTGCTGCCATTACAAGGCAGCAACGCAATGTTTTTTTTCTCATTGCAATTTCAATTTTTGTGGAGCGTGGAGACAAAAAATAATCCTCCATGCTCCGTGGTTAAACGGAAAATGGGGATTTTTCCTAAAAACTGAAAGGTTAAATGTGAGAGGTTCTTTTCTTCTTTTCGCTCACTCGCTTGAGCAAGTTTCCCGTTTTAATCACACTGTGCGTGATTGAAACTTGGCTGCGCGAGCTGCGTACGTAAATAAATTTCCGTCCACTCGCTTGCACAAGTTTTCACCCTTCAGCTCCTATTCCTACGCCGGCATTACCCGGATCAGGTTCTTGGGTATGATCTCAGCCCATAATATTAAGGCACCCCGTAATTGAAATCTGCCGCGAAGTTAGTGCAAACTGTCAGCAGAACAAAATAATTCGCAATTTATTTTTTCGCGAGGCCACAACAAACGTGTCATCCTTGAGTGTAGTGAACCAACGGTCGACGCCCGAAGGGGCTAAAGTCAATCTCAAAACAGGCTTGTGCTTATTCCACTCCGTTGATCTTCTGCCACAACTCTTTCTCCTGCCCGTTGAGGTGCTGCTCAATTTCTTTGACATCGTTGTTGCCTGCGCGGTCAAGTATATCAATTAGTTGTGTCTCGCTGTCCTGCATGAATTCATTGCAAAGGCTGTATCGGTCGTTGTTGTCGGCGGCGATTATTCCCTTGCGCTCCATTGTATACATTATTTTTGTTGCAGCGTGTACCGATATTCCGTATGTCGCGCTCATTTCGGCGGCAATCTCCTTAATTGTGAACGTCTTGCTTTCGCTCTCTTTTGTCATTTCCTTGCATTTGGCAATGGTGAGCATTGTCAGGAATTTGTAGTAGTTGTGGCTCAGGCGCTTGAACTTGTTTTCGGCATCTAGCCTGTTCCCCTCCTGCAGCAGGTAGTTCCATCTAGAGCCTGAAAGGCATATTGTCCACGAGAAATATATCCACAGGATGAAAATCATGAGGCTTGCAAGGTTGCCGTATATATTCTTGTAGCTGCTGAACAACCCAAGAATCAGCGATGCCGAATATTGCATTATGGCAAACACTATACCGCAGAATGTTGCAGAAATGGCTGCGTGGCGTATGTTTACCTTCGTGTTGGGGATGAACTTGTATGCAATGAACAGCACGGCAATGTATACGCAGGTCGTGAGTACGAATATATTCACTTCGTGGAAAAAACCTTTCCCCTCGAAGAACGATGATATGCTCATCCATATTGCAAGCAGTACAATGCTCACGAAAGGTATGAGCAGAACAAGAAGGAATACCTTTATCTGCTTTTTAAGGCTATGTTCCTTCAGTTCCCATAGCGAGTTGAACGATTCGTCGATTGTCTGGAATATTGAAAATACCGAATATAAAAGGAAAGCCAATCCCACTATGGCACCGAACAGGTAGTTTGTGTCGGTGTTGCCCAAGTACATGTCCACGAATTTCAATAGCTCATTGGCAATGTTCTCCTGTCCGGCGAAAAACGCCTCCACCTTTTCCCTGAACGCCTGGCCATAGCCCATGAGGTTTGCTACGGCAATCATCATTGCCATTACCGGCACCAGGGCAAACAGTGTGTGATAGGTGAGCGCGGCTGCCGCCTGCTTCACTTTGTTGGGGCCTGTCAGGAATTTTATGAACGACCACAGGACAAGGTTGCCACCAATCTCCCTGTCCTCATATAACAGTTTCAGCTTTTGTGCCGTTGTTTTTATTCTGTTTCTCATGGAATAACGTTTGCGTGTGCAATTATATGATTTTTTTCTAACATTTCAATAAAATTAACCTCTCTATTTGTTGCAATTGCCGAATATAGTATCTTTGCAAGAATTGTAGAACAAGAACAAAATTCATTTATGATACTATCTGTAATTTCTTTCGTGGTGGGCATTGTGCTCGTTATTAAGGGTGCTGATTGGCTCACAAAGGGAGCATCGGCTCTCGCACGCCGTTTTAATATGAGCGAACTGCTCATTGGTCTTACAATCGTAGCCATTGGCACATCGTTGCCTGAACTTGTAATCAGCACAGGCTCGGCATTGAGGGGTAGTTCGGGTCTCGCATTGGGAAATGTCATCGGTAGCAACATCTTCAATGGAATGCTCATTCTTGGTGTTGCGGCACTTATAACACCAATCAAGTTCAATCCTCGAATGCTCACACGCGAGATACCGTTCAACCTGTTGGCTTCAATTGTACTGCTGCTCGTTTCGGGCAGCATGCTCGAGGGTGGTGCAAATGGCGAATTCATAACACGCTATGGCGGTATGCTGCTGCTCTGTTTCCTGGCAATATTCGTGCACTATACATTCTCTATCAGCAACGATGGCACTGATGAGGAGCCTGGCGAGGTGCTCTCGGTTCCCAAGGTTGTCATGTTTATTGTAGTTGGTCTATGCGCGCTCATCTTTGGTGGCAATCTCTTTGTCGATGGTGCAACCGAGGTTGCGCGTGCTGCAGGACTCTCCGAGGCCGTAATTGGTATAACCATAGTCTCTGCCGGCAGTTCGCTGCCCGAGCTTGCTGTGTCTGTCAGCGCGGCGCGCAAGGGAAATGTGGGTATTGCACTTGGTAATGTGCTTGGCAGCAATATTCTCAACATCTTCTTTATATTGGGTGTGAGCGCGACCATTTCCCCTATCTCGCTCGATGGTTTCAGTTGTGTCGATTACTATGTACTCTTGGCATCGTCGTTGCTTATATACATTGTAGCCCGTTTTGGTGGCGGCAAGGCCGTGATTACCCGTTTTGAGGGTGCATTGCTTGCGGCCGGCTATGTGGCTTATACCACATGGCTTGTTATGAACGCCTGATAGGAAATCTGCCAATTTGTCACACGATGTGTGCGGTAAACATTTTGGCACAGTTTTGGTTATATTATATTTGTAAACAAATAAGCGGAAAGGTGAAAGCGGAAAGGTGAAAACTTGTGCAAGCGAGTGGACGGAAATTTATTTACGAACGCAGCTCGCGCCGCCAAGTTTCAATCACGCATGGCGTGGTTAAAACGGAATAGTGAAAGTTCAATTATAAATAAAAACAATAATAAAAAAATAATAGACTTATGAACATTAAACCATTGGCAGACAGAGTGCTCATTTTGCCTCAGCCTGCAGAAGAGAAGACAATTGGCGGTATCATCATCCCCGACACAGCGAAAGAGAAACCCCTCCAGGGTAAGGTGGTAGCCGTTGGTAACGGTACAAAGGACGAGCAGATGGAGATTGCCGTTGGCGACCAGGTGCTCTATGGCAAGTATGCCGGAACAGAGGTTGAGTTTGAAGGTGTAAAGTATCTCATCATGCGCCAGAGCGATGTTCTTGCGATTTTGGGATAAGAAATAACAGGGAATTTATAGACTCCCCTCCGTCGGCAAGTAGGCCTGGCGGCACTCCTTTGGGGAGCTAAAGCTCCCGTCGTCGCAAACATTGCTCATTCGCAATGTCCTCTCGTAGGCGAGTGGCGGAGCTTGTTGAACTCTCCCACTTGTTTATAAGGGGGAGTGCCCGTAGGGCGAGGGGGATTTTGATATATGTTAACAAAAAACTAAAACAGATATGGCAAAGGAAATTTTGTTCAATATGGACGCTCGTGACCAGTTGAAGAAGGGCGTTGACGAGCTTGCTAATGCAGTGAAGGTTACACTCGGTCCCAAAGGTCGCAATGTAATCATTGAGAAGAAATTCGGTGCTCCACACATTACAAAGGACGGTGTGTCGGTAGCCAAGGAGATAGAGCTTGCCGATGCTTACATGAACACCGGCGCGCAGCTTGTGAAGTCGGTTGCAGCAAAGACAAATGACGATGCAGGTGACGGTACGACAACAGCAACATTGCTTGCACAGGCAATCATCACCGAGGGCTTGCGCAATGTTACAGCAGGCGCAAATCCAATGGATCTGAAGCGTGGTATCGACAAGGCTGTGACCAAGGTTGTAGAGTCAATCAAGGAACAGAGTGAGGAGGTTGGCAACGACTACGACAAGATTGAGCAGGTTGCTTCAATCTCTGCCAACAACGATGCCGAAATCGGTAAACTCATTGCCGATGCAATGCGCAAGGTATCAAAGGATGGTGTAATCACTATCGAGGAGGCAAAGAGCCGCGACACCACAATCGGTGTGGTTGAGGGTATGCAGTTCGACCGCGGTTATCTCTCGGCATACTTCATCACCGATACCGAGAAGATGGAGTGTCAGATGGAGAATCCATTCATCCTCATCTATGACAAGAAAATCACAAACCTCAAGGATATGCTTCCAATTCTGGAACCAGCCGTGCAGACAGGCCGTCCTCTGCTCATCATTGCCGAGGATGTCGAGAGCGAGGCACTCACAACATTGGTTGTGAACCGCTTGCGTACACAGTTGAAGATATGTGCTGTGAAGGCTCCGGGCTTCGGCGACCGTCGCAAGGACATGCTCGAGGATATTGCAACACTCACAGGTGGTATCGTAATCAGCGAGGAGAAGGGCATCAAGCTCGAGCAGGCTACACTTGAGATGCTTGGTACTTGTGGCAAGATTACAGTCAGCAAGGATAACACAACCATCGTTGACGGAAACGGCAACAAAGAGGCTATCGAGGCACGCGTTGCCCAGATCAAGGCACAGATTGCCGCTACAAAGAGCGACTACGACAAGGAGAAACTCCAGGAGCGTCTTGGTAAGTTGGCCGGTGGCGTTGCAGTTCTCTATGTAGGTGCAGCTTCTGAGGTTGAAATGAAGGAGAAGAAAGACCGTGTTGACGATGCACTCTGTGCTACACGCGCAGCAATAGAGGAGGGCATCGTTCCCGGTGGTGGCGTTGCCTACATCCGTTCAATCGACTCTCTCGAGGGTATCGCAACCGTTAACGAGGATGAGAAGACCGGTGTTGCAATTGTTAAGCGCGCCATTGAGGAACCACTCCGTCAGATTGTTGCCAATGCAGGCAAGGAGGGTGCTGTCGTTGTCCAGAAGGTTCGCGAGGGTAAGGGTGACTATGGTTACAACGCTCGTGCCGATGTCTATGAGAACCTCTTCGCTGCAGGTGTCGTTGACCCAGCCAAGGTAACACGCGTTGCACTTGAGAACGCCGCTTCAATTGCAGGTATGTTCCTCACAACAGAGTGTGTTATCGTTGAGAAGAAGGAGGACAAACCCGAGATGCCAATGGGCGCACCTGGTATGGGTGGAATGGGTGGCATGATGTAATGAGAATGACATCATATTATAATAGAATAGCCTTGGCTGTCAGCCAAGGCTATTTTGTTGTTGCGCTTGCCCTCAAAATGCTCATTTACGCTTAGTAAATTAACCCACGAATGTGGCTTTTCATCCTTGCTGCTCGGCATAGAATGCAGGCACTCTCTGCTCTCGCGTGCAGCGTCGGTTGTGCTTTTTCAGGCTTCGCTCGCCTAAAAATAGCTCTTTTTATTCAACCTCATGACAATATAGTGGGCGGGCCATTTTCTTTTGGGTCGCCCACTTTAAATTTTATAATAAATTTAAGCAATTTGTTGAATCTTTTTATTTACTTTGCGAGCGACTTATTATTGAATCTATTACTATGAAAAATACATTAAGAAAAATAATGCTGTCGGCAGCTGTGGTGCTTACTCTTGGTCTGGTGTCGTGCGATGACCATGACATGTATATCGAGAATGAGATTGTTGGCTCTTGGAGTTGTATCTATGAAGATGCGACGGTCTTTGAGGAGGAAGTATATGATTTTGACCCCTCCGGCCATTGGGCATACCGTTATATATATGAGAATATATACGGTGAAAACATCTATGAGGTCGATGCCGGAACATACTCTATCAGTTATGGACAGGTGATACTGAAGTCCAAATTCTCAAAGGAAACATATACCTTGGGGGTGAGTATCTATAATAATAGAATGATACTAAGGAGCGGAGAGTACTATGCCGAGTTCCTGCGTTATCGATAGTTGATTGTGTTGGATTGGATATTACAGGGCGGGGTTACCCGCCCTTTTTAGCCTTTAAGCACATGGCGTGCTTGAACCTTGGCTGCGCTCGTTTAGTGCGTAAATAAATTCCCATTCTTTTTTGCCCTTTTATCCTTTTTGGGCCTTCCTCGCGATAAAAGAAAAAGAGGAAAACGGGCAGAGATAAAACCGTTTTCCTCCAGGCAAGAGCTGGCAAAGCATACTCCTGCTTTTTATTCCTTTAAAGTCCAGTTACTCCTTTATGTTGATGTCATGGCTATAGTATTTGAAAAAGTCGTGGTTCAGTATGACCGAGATTTTCTTGAGCAGTCTCGTGTCAATGCTCTCGCGCTTGAAGATGCTGTAGATGTTGGTTCTGTCGCAGCATAGCTCCTTGGCGAGCCATGAAACAGAACAACCTTGCGCATCAAATTGTTTTTTAATGATGTTGCCGATATGAATCATATAGTATAGTGTATAGTGCTTCTTGTAGTAATTCTAAATTTTCTGCAAAGGTAAGTGACTGATTTCTAAATTTATACTTTTTTATGTGATTTGTTTTCTACAACTAATTGAGATTAAGGCATATATCGGTCGCGGTATTACACAAAAGGTTTACAAGTGTGCAAAAAAGAGCCTGGCTAAAAAGGGGCTTATATAAAAAAGTGCCCCAAAGAATGGGGCACCCGTACTGTAGAGGTTTGAATGTTTTAGTCTTTCCCTATTTAGCAGCTCATTGCTCCGCAGCAATTCACAACCTGTCCGCTCACATACGCCGCCAAGTCACTTGCGAGGAACACCGCTACATTTGCAACATCCTCGGGTGTGCCGGCACGGCGCAAAGGAATGGTCTTGGCCCACTCGGCGCGCATCTCCTCGGGGATAGACGATGTCATGTCCGTTACAATGAATCCCGGAGCAATGCAGTTGCATCTTATGCCTCTTGGACCCATCTCCTTTGCTATGGACTTGGAAAAACCAATGAGTCCGGCTTTTGATGCCGCATAGTTGCACTGTCCCGCGTTGCCGTTCTCGCCAACCACCGACGACATGTTTATGATGCTGCCGACACGTTGCTTTGCCATTACCGGAACTGCCGCGCGTGTGAAGTTGAACGCTGATTTCAAGTTTGTGGTGATTACTGCATCCCACTGCTCCTCGGTCATGCGCAGTATAAGGCCGTCCTTTGTTATGCCGGCATTGTTTACAAGAATGTCAATGCGTCCGAAATCGCTGACTACATCCTTTACAACAGCCTCTGTGGCTGCATAGTCGGCTGCGTCGGCTGCATAACCTTTGCACTTCACGCCAAGAGCCTCAATCTCCTTGATGAGTTCCTCGGCATTACTGTTTATCTGACGATATGTAAATGCTACATTTGCACCCTCCTGCGCATACTTCACCGCAATAGCGCGGCCTATACCTCGTGTAGCTCCTGTAACCAGAGCCGTCTTTCCTTCAAGTAATTTCATAATGTATGATTTAGTTTGTTGTTCGATGCGAAAGTACGAAAAGAAAGCGAATAATACAAATTGTTCTTTATGCTACGGATTGTGTGTGCATGAATGGGATGGTTGAAGTCCGGAGGCTTTCGAACGGTCGGGAAACTATACAACAAGAGGAAAAATCTTTCGACTTTTCCTCTTGTTGTGATTCCGAAGCGATTCGAACGCTTGACCCACGCCTTAGAAGGGCGTTGCTCTATCCAGCTGAGCTACGGAACCTACCTATTTGTGCAAAACGGGGAACCCCCTCATTTGCGAGTGCAAAGATAGTGCGTTTCTTTCGTTGCGCAAAGTATTTCCTTGCTTTTTTTTGTTTCAACGGCAAAATGGTGGTGCGAGAAAGAGACTTTTTACTCAAAATCCCTAATCATTCCGCTCAAGTTATGCACTGCAATACCGCCACGGTGCAGGGTGAGGTAGCCTGCTTCCTGCATCTCGTTGAGTGATTTTGAAATGTTGAGCCTTGTCTCGCCAAGCAGTGCTGCCAGACGTTCCATCTTGATGGATATGTGTTTCTCGCCTTTGGGTTTGTCGCAACGCATGGCAATGAAACGGGCAATTTTCCCGGCAATGCTTGTGTGGTTGTAGTTCCAAACTTCATGCTCCTTCTGTTGTGCTCTGCGGCACACTTGGTTGAGCAGGTTCATGGTGAAGATATCGTGTTTCTTCAGTTCTCCAAAAAGATGCTGCTTCTCTACATAGAGAATGGTGCATTCTCCTTTGGCAATATAGTCTTTCTTGAAACAGGTGTCGTAGCCGAAGGTGGAGTGGGGCTCAATGGCAACGGGCGAGTCAAGTTCCTCGGTGATGCTGTATGACTTGTCGGGCGCAAAGGCGGTGCTTGTGACCTTGCCCTGGGTGACTATGATGAACTTGTCGCATGGCTCGCCGTGGCGGAACAGCACATCGCCATCGCCATACCGCTTGAATTCAAGGGTCACTTTGCCCAGAATTTCTGTTATGTCGTCCTTGCTCATACCCTGGAAGTATGGCAGGCACAGGAGTGATTCGTACATCCTTAGTAATAGTTGTTTTGACTTATTAACTGCGAAGTTAGGCAAATAGTATGTGTAACCAATCAGTTTTTGTATTTTTTAACCATATAAATTATCTGGCATTCTCTGTCGGGATTGCTTGGGTAGTTCTATGCTTTTTGATATAATTTGGGTTAAAAGGTATTTTTATAACAAAAATATTGTATATTAGCGGTGTCATTCCATGACTAAGAATTTTGTAATTACAATACCATTATGAAAAAACATTTATTGACCATGGCTGTTGCGTTCCTATCGATGTCCGCAATGGCGCAGAGTGTGCCTACACACGAAAAGTATGTAGATAATGGCACACCCGAAAACATCGTTACCGCCCTTGACAAATGGGAACCGGGTAAACCTTGGAACGGCGATGCAAGTTTTGTCGATGAGAACTTCTGGATCTCGCGTGTTCCATTGAAGAACCGTTTCCGCCCGGGCGACCAGGCCAACGATGCCCTCAACGACGAGAACAACAAGAATTTCTGCTGGATGGCCCCCACCGGTGAGATGACAAAGAAGTGGGGTGCTCTGCCACGCTATAACTTCGATGGCGACAATTTCAATATGTGGCAGTATGTCGACATCCACTCAAACTGGACAAACGGTTTCTGGCGTGTGCCCGGTGCGTTCAACGATGTTGCGCACAAGAACGGTGTAAAGACCGGCTGTACCTACTTTATCGATTGGGGCACAGCTGTGAATAATACAGATGAGCCCGGTAAGACTCTCTATGACTTGGCTGTCACAGGCAGTAACTCATATGGTGACAAGTACAAGTACTCACGCAAACTCATCCAGTTCCTCAAATATTATGGTATCGACGGTCTCTGCTTTAACCCCGAGGGTTATTGGGGATTGCAGGTGTATAACCGTTTCATTCCGTTCCTTGCCGAGTGTCACAAGATTGCCAAGGAACTTGGTCATCCTTTCCACGTGGATTGGTATGCTTTTGTTACCAATACCGGTGGCTTGAGTGACAATGGTTGTAAACTGAACAGTAACAATCAGAACTGGTTCCACCACAAATCTACCAATCAGCCTGTAACCGATGTCTATTTCCTTAACTACAACTGGACAGAGGGTGGTTTGGCCGAGAGTGCCCAGACTGCACAGGGCCTTGGCCGTTCAACTTTTGATGTATATGCAGGATTTGACATGCAGGGTCGTGGTTATGGAAAGAACGGCAATGCAGGTTGGAGTGCTTTGATGCGTCAGCCCGTGAGTGTTGTTGTTTGGGGTGCACACGACCGCAACCAGCTTTATGTAAGTTCTACCGAGGGTGGTCAGAGCGACTATGCTGTGCAGAACGAGTATCAGAAGAAACAGGAGATGCTCTTCTCGGGCGGTAACCGCAATGTTCTGAATATGCCGGGCTTGACCGATGCCAACGTTACTTCTTCATTCAGCGACCTCAAGGATTGGCATGGTTATGCAACTGCTGTCATTGAGCGTTCTACACTCGATGACCTGCCATTCGTGACACGCTTTAACTTAGGTAATGGCCGTTTCTTCAATAAAGAGGGTGTTACTACATGGAATCACAAGTGGTATAACTATGGTATGCAGGATTTGCTCCCGACATGGCGTTGGTGGGTAGACAACGGTGATGGCAAGACAGTGCCGGCCGATGCTGTAAGTCTTGATTTCTGCTACGATGATGCATGGTTCGCAGGTTCATGCCTCAAGGTTCATGGTGCAACAAAGCGTTCCGATGTTCGCCTCTTCGCTACAAAGTGGAATGTTGAGTCGGCAAATGACGAGTTCCGTCTTGTGTTCAAGCCCAAGGCTGCAACTACAAATCTTGAGCTGATGGTTGCCAAGGAAAATGGCGAGAATAACTTCGTGTACATTCCTGTTGCCGGTGATATCAAGGCCGGTGAGTGGAACGAGGTTGTAATCAAGGCTTCCGAGGCCGGTCTTGCTGTTGGTGATGTTATAGGTTGTGTGGGTCTTTCTGTGAAGAATACCAATGCAGCATACGAGGTGTTGCTCGGTGAGTTCGCATTCATCCCTGCAAGCTTCAACGAACAGCCACAGACCCCGACAATCACTCATGCCGAGGTTATGAAGCGCTACTATAACCGTGCCGACATCAAGCTCGTGTGGTCAATGCCTACACCTGCTTCACGCCCTGCCGAGTATGAGGGTTGCCCTGTATACAACGAGGAGGTTGGCGCATGGTACTATGAAATATAT
>JAFOCD010000127.1 GCA_017381475.1 Bacteroidaceae bacterium | reverse complement strand
GATGATTGTATATGTAAATGGTGTCCGCAAGAAATCGTTCACCAACAATTCATACAGCGGCGTTGGCGGTTGGGGCGACCTAGTATTCAGCGCAAACGGTGAGGGCAATGCACAGGATGCAAGTTATGACGAGATACGCGTGTGGAACAAGGTGCGTACTGCTGTTGAGATTAAGAACAGCATGAATGCACAGTTCTCGGGCAGCATACTCCCCGACGGCCTGGTTGCATACTACAAGGGCGATGTCATTACACAAGACGGCACAACAATGCTGCGCGAATGTGTAAGCGGTAACCACGCTGCAATCCTCAACACCAGCTACAGCGTTGAGACAAGCAGCAAGAACATGGGCAAGACCGCAGCGACACTATCGGCAAGCATTGACCCTGTCACAAGCACAATCTATGCCGGCACCCCGGTAAAGTTCTCTGCAACATACAGCGATGCCGCAACAAAGATAACATGGAACATCCCCGATGCGGGCATCAACAATGTGACGATTGCCGAGCCGACCGCGACATTCACATCGGCCGGAGAAAAGAGCGTTACTCTGACTGCTGAAGACAGCGAGGGCAAGACCGTGAGCGAAACAATCACTGTCACCGTAAACGAAGAGCCTGAGGCCGACGCCACATTCAAGGTGAGCAAGACACCGATAATCCTGGGCGAGAAGGTTCTGTTCATAGTAGAGAACCCACAGCTGGGATACACTTATGAGTGGTCAACTCCCGGTGCCGAAGAAGAGAAAGCACAAGGTCTGCGCGCCAGTGCAGTGTACAACGTTGGCGGCACACACGCAGTAACGCTTAAGGTGACATCTATTTCGGGCAAGAAGACAGCCACATCAAGCATAGACATTGATGTGCTCGACTCGGAGCCTGTTGCCACATTCGAGGTCAGTCCGGCCATAATAATGAAGGGCGAGACAACATACCTCACCGATGTATCAAAGTACAACCCCAATAGCTGGCAATGGACCATTGAGAACCCGAGCAAGAAGTACATCATCAACGGCCAACACAGCAGCTTTACACCTGAAGTTAGCGGCGTCTATGATGTAACACTCAAGGTAAATAACCTTGTGGGCACAAGCAGCACCAAGAGAGAACGTGCACTCATCGTATGCAATGCCGACAGCAAGAACGGCCTCAACTTCACAGGCCGTGACAATGCCAAGGTTACTGCACCGGTTACAGCATCAAGACACGATGCCTTCACTGTTGAGTGGTGGATGCGCCCCGAGAGCCTTTCAAGCAACTGTTTGGGAATAGGTGAAAGCGAATCTACATTCCTCATAAAGACCGATAAGGATGGCAGAATGCATGTATCGGCAAACGGCTATACAGGCAAGAGTAGCACAAGTAACTTTGTCATTGAAAACGAATGGCACCACTATGGTGTAATCGTTGCCGACGGATATGTTGACTTCTACCGCGACGGCGAGTACTACTCTACCAGCTATGTATCACTCAACGCATACGTTCCATCATTGAATAGTTTCTCTATTGGCAAGGACAACGCAAAGATGAACGGACAGATTGACGAGTTGCGCGTGTGGACAAAGAGCGTGAAGTATGACGACATGAAGGCTGTCTGCAATGCTCCGCTTGAGAACCCGGCATCAAAGAATGATCTGCTGCTCTACTACGATTTCAACCAGAGCGGTGGTGATGTCATTGACCGCAGCGGCAACGGATACAACGGTGTACGCAGCGGCTTTGGCCCCGACGGCGATGCATGGGGATTGTCAAGAGGTGTATTCTGCCTCAGCAATGAAAACAGCGGCAAGAACGGTGATGTTACCGCCGACTACCTCACCAACTACCGTGCCGAGTTCCAGCACAGCAACACCATGGTAAATACAAACGTGAGAAACCGTTTCTATCAGCTGACAGGCTGGACAATTGAGAATGCCGTTACACAGGGTAACATCACCACCGGTGCACACGTGGATGCAGAGAAGAGCTACTGTATGACATTCACCACCACTTGGGACGGATTCAGCACCTTGAGCAATCACAAAGTTTACCAAACAGTTACATTGCCAAAGGGTGTATATACCTTCATTGCCAACTATCACGCTACATGGGAAGGACAGTGCGGCAACAGCTATCTGGCTGTTGACGATGCAAAGAACATCCCTGGCGTGGCAAGCATTGAGAATGCACTTGCATACACACAAATGGCTGCAAAGGGTTCTGCAATGTCAAACAAGGTTGAGTTTGTCCTCGAAGAGGAGACACAGGTTTCACTTGGCTTGCTTGTGAACATGAACGACAAGATTTGTATGACCATTGAGAGCTTCACGCTTGTACGCGAGAACACCGAGTATCTGGAGGCAGACGGCCTAACCGCCATTGAGCCTGTCATTGAAACCGTTGAGCGCGAACAGGACAATGCAATCTACGACCTCCAAGGCCGCAAGGTTCTACAGCCGCAGAAGGGACATATATACATAAAGAACGGAAAGAAGTTCCTTGTAAAGTAAAGGAACATGCCAATATAACACAAGAGGGTCGCCCATTTTACTTTTGGGCGACCCTCTTGTGATGCTGTGGATAACCTTTTTAGTCAGCCTCATGTTTTTAATGTCCGAAGCGCGAGGTATCCACCTCCTTAGCCTCTTTCTTCCTGTAACCACCGAAACGGTACACAAGCGAAATCGTAAAATTGCGTGTGTACATGTTATTCTTGTGGACAAGGTTCTGTCCTTTGTAATCCATAACCATTTCACCAAGGGTTGAATTGAAGATATCATTGTAGAAACAGCTCAATGTACCCTTACCGCCGGCAAAATTCCACTTTGCACCTGCCGACAGGCTCCACATTGTCCTTACTGTGAATGTTCCCTGTGTAATTGGCGACTGCACCCAGCCATTGAGTTCAAATGCAAGGTCATCATTCACCCTGAAACTATTGTTCAGTGATGCACTGGCGGCAAATTTCTTATCCTCGAAGCTAATGTCAAAGAAATTGTCGCAACGCTGTGCCATATAAAAGCCAACCAATGTAGCACGTGTGTTGAACCACTTTGCGGGAGCGTATGGCAACACAGCCATAATACCCGATTGCGAGAAGTAGTCCCAGTTATGTGTCTGGTAGATGAGAGCAAGGCGATCGGTTGATTGGTACATTGCCTGAGCAAAGAACTTGTCGATGTAGTTACAGAAGAGACCGAAAACATATTTTTGTTTCAAAATGTAGTTCGCGTTGAACATATATGACTTCGATGGTTCAAGCCCGGGGGAGTTGTGCAGTTCGGAATAACCGTCAATGTAACTAACAGCTGACTGCATCTGCCAATACGAGGGGTAGAGTTTGTTCACATTGAAAGTGGACTGGAAGATGTGGTCGGGGTGACGCATATATGTGAGCGAAGCCTGTGGATAGAATGTCCATCGCTCGCGCTCGTTGACCTTGTAATACTCTGCTGTAGCCGACAATGAGAACGAAAGCCCGAGCGGAGATTGGCGGCCAAAAGAGACATACGCCTCGGCTGTGTGCTCGGACAGCGCCGCCTCCACATTTGTTCCGACCAAGGTGCTGGCAGCGTCAAACATCTGATAGTCATTACTCTCGCTATTGCGGTACGATGCGCCATAGCCAAGTGTCCAACCACCCGGGAAAGAGTGCTTCTGATCCGCGTATGCATGCAATGAGCGTATATCCTGCCCCGCATTCTGCGACATGAAGAGGCGTGTGCTGTCACTCAGGTAAGTCACATCCATCTGTTGCGTGCTGTGGTTCTTGTACATTGTGTAATCCACACCGAGCGAAAGACCTATCCCTGTAAATGCCTGCAATGAGAAGTTATGCATATGGTCACTGTCAACCACCTTCTTCTGCTCGGAATTCTGATAGTTTCCAACCGATGTGGAACTGCTCTCGGCATCGGTCTTTGTCTGGTAGTTATATGCAAAGCTTATATTATTCTTCTCGTTGAAATTATATTCGAAAGAGGCTCTTGCATTGTGTTTCCACAGGCCGCCGCGTATCTCCTGCAATTGTTGTATATTGTGCTGCACACCGCCGAAGGTATGCAGAGAAACCATATCAAGGTCCTGCACTTCGGAGATACGGGAAACATTGTACATTGCATCGAAAGCGAACTTTGGAGTGGCGGCACGCAGAAAGGCATGAGCACCACCTTTGTTGTCGAAACGGTTTATGTAGTCACCGCCCAACTCACCCTGCAGAGAGTATTGGGTCTCTCTTTTGAGCACAATGTTAAGTGCTGCACCACGCACATGATATTGAGGCGGCGCGCTATACATGACCTCAACCTTTTCAACCCGCCCTACAGGGGTGCTTTTGAGCAGTGAAGCAACCTGTTCAGCACTCATTGTCGAGGGCTTGCCATTTATTATGACAGCCAGTGAGTTCGCTCCGACAAGAGTAAGGCTACCCTCATTCTCGCTCACACCCGGCAATTTTGTAAGAGCCTCGTAGGCATTGTTGGCCACCTTGTCACGCGTGAGCAGTTCAAGGTCATAGGCCAGAGCTCCGTTCTCTACCTTTACCAAAGGACGCTCGGCAACAATCTCAAGTTCCTGAAGCAAGTTCTCCTGTGGTTCCAGGACAACATCACCCACAAAAGACGTGACGCACACCAACTCGCGCGAATGATAGGCCATGTGATGCACAACAAGGCGGAACTGGTCCATGTTCTGCCCAAAAGAGAAGAGGCCTGCGCTATCGGTCAACACAACATCTACAAATACAGAATCGGCACTTTGAAGCACGACATTCGAGCCCTCTACAGGCGTGCCGACATTATTGATTACACGTCCACTTATTCCCTGCGCTTGAGCCACATTCAAGGCAAAGAAGAAGAGAAGAGCCGACAAGAACAACCTTTTAATCATATACCTGACATTTATGAGCACGAAGATAAGTAAAAAACATCAATTTACGCAACACTTTTTACCCCCCCCCAATTTTAACATTCATTAACACAATATTCAATGTCACAATTACAAAAAATACATAACTTGCAACAATAAATTATGCAAACCAATAAACACAAACAATATGTACAAATTCAAACCAATATTGAAGTCGATGCTTTGGGGCGGAGACAAGATTATCCCTTACAAGGAGGTAGAATCGGACAAGAAACAGGTTGGCGAGAGCTGGGAAATCTCGGGCGTAAAGGAGAACGAGTCCGTGGTTGCCGAGGGCGTTGATGCCGGCATGAAGTTGCCCGAACTCATTGCACGCGACAAGGCTGCCATGCTTGGCAAGAGCAACTATGAGCGTTTTGGCAAGGAGTTCCCGCTGCTAATCAAGTTCATTGATGCACGGCAGGACCTCTCAATCCAAGTTCACCCCAACGACAAACTTGCTTGGGAACGCCACCAGTCAAAGGGAAAGACCGAGATGTGGTACGTTGTTGATGCCGACCCGGGATCACGCCTGCGCTCAGGCTTTGCAAAGCAGGTAACCCCCGAGGAGTATGAGCAGAGCATTGCCGACAACACCATCACCGACCTTTTGCAGGAGTATGACATCCACAAGGGCGATGTATTCTTCCTCCCTGCAGGCCGCATCCACTCAATTGGTGCCGGCGCATTCATTGCCGAAATTCAGCAGACATCGAACATCACATATCGTATTTACGATTTCAACCGCTGCGATGACAACGGCAACCCACGCGAACTGCACACAGAGATGAGCAAAGGCGCAATCGACTACACCGTGTTGCCCGACTACCGCACATACTACGATGCACAGCCCGACAAGGAGACTCAATTGGTATCGTGCCGTTACTTTACAACAGACATCTACCGCCTTACAAAGGAGTATGACATGCCACTTGCCGAGCTCGACTCGTTTGTGATTCTCATATGCACAGTTGGCAAGGGAACCATCACCGACAACGACGGCAATACCGTAAGCATCCACCAGGGCGAGAGCATCCTTGTACCGGCAACGACAACCGGCCTCACCATTTCCCCCGAGGGAGAGATGGAGCTCTTAGGAAGTTGGATAGTTGAATAACATGAAATCGGGTGGCATCACTGCCACCCGATTTCATGTTTAGGGAATGAATAAAAAGATAAAATTCAAGGCTTGCGAAGGCCTAAAAACCGGAGTTTACTTGAAGTAAATGAGGATTTTTAGGACAAGCGTAACGCAGAAGTTTACTTTTTATTCATTTCCTATGACAGGTACTCTTTTGCCGCTATTGCACACCTCTCGCCATCAACCGCTGCCGATACAATGCCACCGGCATAGCCTGCACCTTCGCCACAGGGGAAGAGGCCTTCAACGGTAACGTGCTGTAGTGTCTCGTTGTCACGCACAATGCGAACTGGCGACGATGTACGTGTTTCCACGCCAATCATTGTTGCCTCGCTTGTGAGGAAACCATGAGACATGCGACCGAACTTTTCAAAGCCACGCTGTAGACGGGTTGAAACGAATTTCGGTAACCAGAAGTGCAAGGGCGAAGATATCAGTCCCGGAGCATATGAACTGCGTGGCAGGTCATAACTGAGCTTGCCGCGTACGAAGTCGGTCATTCGCTGTGCGGGAGCTGTCTGCTTGCGGTTACCCATTACCCAACAAAGGCGTTCAAGGCGCTCCTGAAAATTCATCACGCGCAGGGGCGAATCATCGGGCACTGGCTCAATGCCATCGCAGTCAATCTGCATTTCGGGCAACAGCACATCCTCGGGGTTAATCTGCACCACCATTCCCGAATTGCTCCATGCGCCACCACGGTGCGACGGTGACATACCGTTGACAAGCAACTCCTGCGCTGCCGAAGCCGACGGAATCACCACACCACCCGGGCACATACAGAAACTATAGACACCTCGGCCATCAACCTGTGTCGTAAAACTGTATTCTGCAGCCGGCAGATATTTACCGCGACCTTTGGGCGAGTGGTACTGTATCTGGTCAATTAGCTCCGACGGGTGCTCCAAACGCACTCCCACGGCAAAGCCCTTTGCCTCCAATGTTATGTTGTTGCTGTTGAGCCAACGATAGACATCCTTTGCCGAGTGTCCAGTTGCAAGGATAACTGCATCGGCAAGCAGTTCACCGCTATTGGTGCGTATTCCGCGCACCTTGCCACCGGAAATCAGGATTTCCTCCATGCGTGTCTCAAAACGCACCTCGCCGCCACACTCAATTATGCGGTTACGCATGTTCTCAATGACACGCGGCAGTTTGTCTGTTCCAATGTGAGGATGGGCATCGGCAAGGATTGTGGGACTTGCACCATGCTGACAGAAGATGTTCAGCACACCCTCAATGCTGCCGCGCTTTTTGCTGCGAGTGTAGAGTTTGCCGTCGGAGTATGCGCCTGCACCACCCTCGCCAAAGCAGTAGTTCGACTCGGGGTTCACAGTGTGCGTGCGTGATATGTTCGCAAGGTCAACCTTGCGTGTGCGCACATCCTTGCCACGCTCCACAACAATGGGGCGCAGTCCGTTCTCAATGAGTTTCAGCGCTGCAAAAAGGCCGGCAGGACCTGCACCCACAACAATCACAGGGCGCTTGCCCTCGACATTGGGATACTCGCGCGCTGTGTATTCATCGGCAGGGGGCATCTCATTCACAAACACCCTTACAAGAAGATTCAAATATATTGTCCGTTGGCGTGCATCGATACTGCGACGCAAAATGCGTACTGCATTTATCTTGCGTTCGTCCATACCCTTTTCACGGGCTATATATCGTGCGAGCGACTGCTCATTGGCAGCCTCATGTGGCTGCACCCTTAACTGAAATTCGTGTACCATAGTTCTTAAAGTGAAAGGTTAAAAGTGAAAACGGAAAGCCGAGGGTTAACTAAACCGAGGGTTCGACAAAGCAACGGTTAAGCGAGCAAAAACCAAGTTTACTTGGGTTTTTACCGCGAGCGAGAATTGGTTCAACGAAGTTAACATTGGCTGCGATAGGTCGCAGGTAGCACGGATATAAGTCGTGCCCTGCGGGTCGCGAAAAGACGATGTTGTCAAAGGTAAAACAGTTTTCATTTTATCCAAAAATCAATCTGAAGGCCTCTTCGACCTTTCCTACAGGCTGCACCTCAATGCCAAAGCGTGAGACATCAAGTCCCTTCATGTTGCTGCGCGGAACAATTATCTGTTTGAAGCCGAGCTTCGCAGCCTCTGCAATGCGCTGCTCAATGCGGTTTACAGGGCGTATCTCGCCCGAGAGACCCACCTCGCCGGCCATGCATATTGTAGGTTCAATCTCCACATCCATGTTGCTCGAGAGTATGGCACTTATTACAGAAAGGTCAATCGCCGGGTCGTTCACACGCAGACCACCGGCAATGTTAAGATAGACATCCTTCTGCGCCAGTTTAAAGCCTACTCGTTTTTCGAGCACCGCAAGCAACATGTTCATGCGACGGCCATCAAAGCCAGTAGCCGAACGCTGTGGTGTGCCATAGGCCGCTGTGCTCACCAACGCCTGTGCCTCAATGAGAAACGGGCTCACGCCCTCAATTGCCGACGCTATCGCCACACCGCTCATACCCTTGTGACGCTCACTCAGCAGCAACTCCGACGGGTTCGTCACCTGTCTGAGCCCCTCGCGGCGCATCTCATATATTCCAAGTTCGGCGGTACTGCCGAAACGGTTCTTTATCGAGCGCAGTACGCGGTAGAGATAGTGTTGGTCGCCCTCGAACTGAATGACCACATCAACTATGTGTTCAAGTATCTTTGGACCGGCAATTGCACCGTCCTTTGTAATGTGACCAATGAGTATTACCGGCACATTGTTCTCTTTGGCAAACTTCAGGAGCATACCCGTGCACTCGCGCACCTGCGCCATGCTGCCTGGTGACGAGTCAACCGACTCGCTGCACATCGTCTGGATGGAGTCGATGACAAGCAACTCGGGCTGGACATTCTTTATGTGCACGAAAATTGTCTCAAGTGATGTCTCGCACACAATGTGGCAGTTGCCACGCTCGTGGGCAATGCGGTCGGCACGCAATTTTATCTGTTGCACGCTC
>JAFOCD010000126.1 GCA_017381475.1 Bacteroidaceae bacterium | reverse complement strand
ATATGCAGGCAATGACTTTTTAACGCATTTGGCTAATCTTGATAGCGGTCTCTAACTGAAAACAATAATGAAAAAGCAAGAATTCCTTGAATACTGCCTCTCTATCTACGACACATCGCCGGACTATCCGTTTGACGAAGATTTTGAAACGGCGGTACTGAGGCACTCGGATAACCGCAAGTGGTATGCGATTGTAATGAAGGTCTCACGGCGCAAGTTTGGCTTTGACAGCGACGAGGTAATCGACGTTGTCAATCTGAAACTGCCGACCGAGATGTTCGGCTCATTCGGCGCGGCTGACGGAGTGTACCCGGCGTATCATATGAACAAGCTTCATTGGATCTCGGTGCTTCTGCCCGATGCGCCCGATGACGTGGTGCAGTTTCTTGTGAACGTGAGCTTTGAAGCCACCAAGGCGAAAAGAAAAAGAGGTAACAAATGATCGATTACGGATTAAAAAATAAGGTTGCTCTCATCACCGGCGCGAACAACCCGTGGGGTATTGGTGCGACTACGGCGATGGCTTTTGCACGTGAGGGCGCAAAGGTTGTCTTGGTGTACAAGAAGGTGGACAGACCCTTTGATGCGACCAAGACTGGCAAAAACGGTGTTGACAGGTACTATGCCGCCAATGCGGGCGATGCTTCGGATGTCGAAGAAAAGCTCAAGAAAATGGGCGCGGACTATCTCGTTTTGGAAAGCGACATTTCAAATGAGGATGCGGTCAAAAAGATATATTCGACCATCCTTGCCAAGTACGGCAGGGTGGATATTCTCGTCAACAACGCGGCGACCGATGACGAAAACGGCTTTGATACCATTGAGAAAATCACGCAGAAGGTGATTGACGACACCTTTGCGGTCAACGTGCGCGGTAGTCTTATGATGACGCGCGAGTTTATCAACCAACGAGGCGATTACGGAAGGATCATCAATCTCTCCACCGATGCCGCGCAGGTCTTTGCAGGGCAGATCACCTACGGCGCGAGCAAGGCGACTCTTGAGGCGCTGACTCGCAGTATCGCTCTTGAGGTGGCGCAGTACGGAATCACCGTCAACTGTGTTGCACCCGGTCCTACTCAAACGGGTTGGATCGACGAGGACTTTGAAAAGGTCGTTGCGCCTCTCATTCCGATGGGCAATCTCATTCAGCCCCAAGACATTGCCGAAACGATCCTGTTCCTCGCAAGCGAGCAGGCTCGAATGATTACGGGGCAGGTCATTAAGGTGTCGGGCGGTAAGGCAATTTAAATTAAAATTATTTCAAAATAAGTCTGGACTTCTGCCATCTCCTGTGGTATTGTATTGTGCTACAGGAGGTGGCAAATTTTATGGATATTATCAAAGAGCTATGGTACGGCAACGTTGCTCCGTTCGAGCAATGCACACGGGGAGACAAGCAGATGAAGGAACGGTTATCCTTGATGGCGCGGAACCGCGATGAGCTCGATGAGGGGCTGACAGAAAAGCAGAAAGAAACGCTCGAAAAGTTCGAGGAAGCGCTCAACGAGATGCACGGAATAGCAGAGCGAGATGCGTTCTCATATGGGCTACGGCTCGGCATCAGGTTGACTGCAGAAGCGCATCTTCGCCGTCCAGATCAGCGGAAAGTATATCGTGCCCAAGAGCGCACTTGTGGAATTTCTCGTCGGTGATTTCGCCTTCGAGATCGTCCATAAGTCCACGTGGCATATGAATACGATACTCATGTTTGTAGAGAAGGAATAAAGCAAAACACAGCCTCACCATCGCGGTGGGGCTGTGCCTTCGCCATATTCAAGCATTACAGATCAATAATAATTATCATATAGCCAATCTAAGATTGTTCTGAAATCACTACGCTCAGTAGGGTTTAGGTCATATTGTGAAAGCCTTTTCTCAATGGCCGACTTCAACCTTTCACAATAGTGAACCTTTTCAACAATCTTTTGTGTTTTATATACGTTTAACAACGGACCGCCAAGAGCT
>JAFOCD010000125.1 GCA_017381475.1 Bacteroidaceae bacterium | reverse complement strand
TAACATCTTCATCCAATAATATATTAAATATGTAAACCGAACCGTCAACATTTATATCATAAGATAGAATACCCGCATCACGCATTTCGTCTTCATCCTGTGAGATGTACATCCTCATCATCTGCTCCAGAATTTCATTGTTAGATTGTGCTACTACATGATTACTGAAAGAGGTTCCCAAAATCATGGCAAGGAATGCCACAACATACAATTTAATTGCTTTCATGGTAAATAGTTTTTAAAGTTACTATAATATGTCCACTGCATTCAATAATTAAAGTCATCGAACCTTCCTGAGCTCGCAATACAATCTCTGCACCGGGAGACCCATCACATTGAAGTAAGAGCCATTGATACCCGTGATACCAATGTACCCAATCCACTCCTGCACACCATATGAGCCGGCCTTGTCCATCGGGCGGTATTTCTGTACATAGTATTCTATTTCCTCGTCGGTAAGCTCGGCGAATACTACATCGGACTGCGCAACAAAGCAGCGCTGCTCCTCCTTTGTGGTAATTGTCACACCGGTGAACACCGAATGTGCCTTGCCCGACATACTGCGCAGCATGCGGCGCGCATCGGTCTCATCTACCGGCTTGCCAAGCGCAGCCCCATCGAGCCACACAATGGTATCGGCAGTAATCACAAGCTCATCATCGGCCATAACAGGGCGATAGGCATCGGCCTTCTTCTTGCTTATATAAAGAGGAATGTCACCACCCTGCAATGTAGCCGGGTAAGACTCATCAACATCGGGCAACGCGCGGACAACAAAATCCACATCAAGACCCGCAAGCAATTCGCGACGGCGTGGCGACGCCGACGCAAGAATTATTCTGTATTTCTTTAAATTGTCAAGCATTAACTTTCTGTAAAATTTAATCCAAATGACATAGCACTTTCCCCTGCGTATTATGTCATACTGAGCGCAGCGAAGTATCTATATTATCACAAGTGTTTTGTTCAATAAAAAGTGCAGATGGTTTGGTTATTATAAAATGTGTGAGGGCAAGGCTTGCTTTTGCTTAAAGTAAAAAGGAGAAAACAAGACTGCATTTTTGTTCAATAAAAAGCGCAAATGCAAGGCTTGCGAATTTTGGACAAACAGGAGTTTAGTAACCTAAATGACTGTTGGAACAAAATTTGTATAACGCCGCAGATGCCTTTTTAGTGGACAAAATTACCAGCCGAATGCATTAGCCTCATCCATCCACTTCCCCTGCGCACGCATAACCTGTTCAATGACATCACGGCCACAGCCTTCGCCTCCGTTGATTGGAGAAATATATTTTGAGAGGTTCTTGATTTCAACGGCTGCATCGGCAGGGCAAACGGGAAGACCAACAATCTGCATTACTTCATAGTCGGGGATGTCATCGCCCATATAAAGGATTTGTTCGGGAGAGAGCTCATACATAAGCATGAGTTCTTCGAGGCAATCCTTTTTTATTGAGGCACCGGTATATACATCTTTAATACCAAGACCATTGTAGCGCACTTTGACAGCCTCGGTGCGTGCACCGGTAATAATGGCTACATGGAAACCGGCCTTTACTGCAAGCTGCAGGGCATAACCATCCTTTATGTTCACGGTGCGCATTGGTTCACCGCTGGGATACATTGATATTGTCTCACGACTGAGCACTCCGTCCACATCAAAGATGAGTGCCTTTATTTTTTCAAGGTCGTAGTTTATCATAATTTTTATCTGTTTCTCTTCATTATACAATTGCTCAGTATCTCATATATATTAGCCAGTTCATCATCGAGCATTGCCTTGTGAGCATTCATCACATTGTTGTCACCACGGCGTGCCGGGCCTGTCTGTGCCTCAAGGGGCGACATACGGTGCACTTTGCGTGCAGCCTCATCAATGAGCGGTAGCATGGCATCGAACGGCAAGCCGTTACGTTGCATGAGTTCATAGGCCATGTTGTAGACAGCATTGGGAAAATTGCAGGCAAAGACTGCAGCCACATGCAAGGAACAGCGTTGTTCACTGGTTGCATAGACAACCTTGTCACTTAGCACAGCTGCAACTCTTTTTATCTGTTCTGTAACATCATCGCTGCAACCCTCGATAAAAGTTGTGATATTCTTTAGCGATGTAACGCAGTTCTTGTTCACGGTCTGCATGGGATAGAGCACGCCATAACGCAACGCACCGGCCTCGCGCAAAGTATCCATTGGAATGCTGCCGGCTGTGTGCAGCAGCAAAGACGCAGGGAATTTTTGCGCCACAGCAGCAGCAACTTCGCGCAAGGCATTGTCGGCAACGGATATTATGACAATGTCGGCTGCAGGCAATGAGGCAAGGTCAGTGGTAAAGATACAGCCCACCCTGTCGCCAAGCAACGCGGCCGACTCATGGGTGCGGCTCCACACTGCCACAGGGGCGTTGCCACCCTCTTTCAAGGCACAGGCTATGACAGTAGCCATATTACCGGCACCTACAAGCACTATTCTCTCATTCATTACCAAAACTTCCAATATGAATCTTGTCCCACTGAATATTCTCCTCGTCGAAGGGCTGCGTTTCACGGGCCTTGTGCCCAAGACCTACAATTGAGAGCACCGCATAATGCGACGGAATGCCCAATAAAGCTCGCACATTATCCTCGGCAGTATTGCCATCGGCATCCTTGCGAAGGCGCATCTGCACCCAGCAACTGCCAAGGCCATACTCCTCGGCCGCAAGCTGCAGGATTATTGTAGCTATGGAGCAATCCTCTATCCACACATCGGTCTTTGTGGTATCGCCAAGCACCACCACTGCCATCGCTGCCCCCTCGAGCAACCCGGCACCATGCTCCTTTACCTGAGACAAGGCTTTAAGGACTGTCTTGTCCTCGACAAGAACAAATTCCCATGGATTTATCCTGCGCCCCGACGGTGACATAAGCACCGCCTTCATCAGGTTGCACACAGTATCCTTATCAATAAGTTCATCGGTAAACACGCGCGAAGTGCGTCGTTGCTTCAACAAATCCAGAAAATTCTCCATACATTTTTGTTTATACCGCGAAGATACATTTTTAAAGCGAAACAACAAACATGTACAAACAAAATGGCGTCACGGTTGTTGGAATAATAAAAAGAGATGGACGATTCTTTCAAAAACAGAGCCCTTGAATATCACAGCGAGGGAAAACCGGGCAAGACATCAACAATACCAAGTAAGCCCGTAGAGACACCCCAGGAGTTGGCAATGGCATACACCCCGGGCGTTGCAGCTCCGGTTATGGAGATAAATAAGGAGCGTTGGAAAGCCTACCGCTACACCAACAAGGGCAACCTTGTGGCAGTCATCAGCAATGGCAGTTCGCTGCTTGGTCTTGGCAACAAAGGAGCACTGGCATCAAAACCCGTTATGGAAGGCAAGGCCATGCTTTTCAAGACATATGCCGACATTGACGCATTCGACATTGAAATCAGCGACGAAGAGCCTGAGAGAATCGTTGCCACCATTCAGGCACTTGCTCCCACATTCGGCGGCATAAACCTCGAGGACATAAAAGCACCGGAATGTTTCTACATAGAAAGACGGTTGCGCGGACTGCTTGACATACCCGTGCTCCATGACGACCAACACGGCACAGCCGTCACCGTTGCCGCAGCCCTGCTCAATGCATGCAAGGTCACAGACAAAAACATCGGCGACATAAAGATTGTAATATGTGGCGCAGGTGCAGCAGCGATATCAAGCGCGAACATGCTACTGGAGATTGGTGTTTCACGTGAACAGATTACCATGCTCGACAGCAAGGGAGTGATTACCACCCGGCGCACCGACCTGGACGAAAACAAGGCACGCTTTGCTACTACAAGCGAAGCGGCAACCCTGTCGCAGGCAATTGAGGCTGCCGACGCGTTCATTGGGCTTTCTAAAGGTGACCTGCTGAAGGAGAGCGACATCAAATCAATGTCTCCCTCGCCAATAATCTTCGCACTGGCAAATCCCGTACCCGAAATATCATACGGGCAGGCCAAGCTATGGCGACCCGACGCCGTTGTAGCGACCGGACGGAGCGACAGCCCTAACCAGATAAACAATGTACTGTCATTCCCCTACCTGTTCCGCGGTGCACTCGACACGTTATCGACAACCATAAACGAAGCCATGAAGATTGCCGCAGCCAAAGCAATAGCGGCAATAGCACAGGAAAATACAACCAAGGAGATTGAGGAGCAATACGGGCAAAGATTCACATTCGGGCACGGATACATCCTGCCAAAGCCCGGCGACAAGCGACTGCTCACCCAGGTATCGGCAGCTGTGGCACACGCAGCTATGGAAAGTGGCGTTGCGCGACGCAGTATAGCGTCATTCAGCGAATATAGCCACACATTGCTAAAGCGAATAGAGTATGAGAATTTCTTTGCGCGCGAACATTTGAGGCACAGGATAGGCCGACGCGGAAACGAGAGAGAAAGAGAAAGATAAAACAATTTTCATTCGGCCGGATAGGAGAGATTCCATTGCCAGCCCAACATTTCCACACAGCAGAAGCGAGATGCATTATTTTAAAACCAACCATATTATGATCAGCAAGGAATTGAGCGAAATTTTGGATGCCCTCACACGGGAGACAGGCGAAGCGATGTTACCATGCCAGGAACTCGCATTATTGGGGCTCGACCCATTCGGGCGTTGTCGTGAAGCAATAGGCTACACCCTGAGCCTTGGCGAAGTTGAAGAGGAAGAGGGTGTTGATTATGACGACTACAACACCGATGACGATGGCTATGTTGACGAGGAGTATGAGTTTGACGAGGACGATGAAGAATACAGTCTTTTGACCGAGGTCCTGCGACTCAACAACTGCCGAAAAAAATATTTTGCATAAAAAAGCAAAAAAGCAACAAATAACATATTTCATTTACTACCTTTGTAGTCGCGGTTTTCCGCGACTATTTTCATAAACATTAAAAAACACATTATAATTATGGTACAAAGCTGGTTCGAAGTAAAAGTAACATACGAACGCGCAGGCGAGAAAGGCCTGAACACAAAAGTAAACGAGACATACCTTGTACAGGGTTTCACATTCACCGAGATTGAGAAACGCATTACACAGGAGTTGCAGCCACAGGTAACAGGCGAGTTCAACATCAACAAGATGGAACGCACAAAGTACAACGAACTTGTTGACAGCATGAGCGAGACAGCCGACAAGTGGTTCAAGTGCAAGATTACAATGGTGACAATCGACGAAGTTTCGGCAAAGGAGAAGAAGTCATCGGTTGTAATCCTTGTAAAGGCCGAGGATGTAACAACAGCCGTGAAGAACCTCAACAAGCACATGGAGGATTCAATCATGGACTACAACCTCGCATCGGTGAACGAGAGCCCAATCGTGGACATTTTCCACTATGAAGGATAACACCATTGGAGAGAAGATAAAAGCACTGCACGCCACCCTACCACAAGGGGTGACGCTCATAGCCGTGTCAAAATACCACCCAGTCGAGGCCGTACAGGCTGCTTACGAAGCCGGGCAGCGCGACTTTGGCGAGAGCAAGGCACAGGATCTCACCGCGAAGCACGACGCACTGCCCAAAGACATAAACTGGCATTTCATCGGCCACCTACAAACAAATAAGGTGAAGTACATTGCCCCGTTCGTGCATCTAATCCACAGCATTGACAGCTACAAACTGCTATGCGAGGTGAACCGTCAGGGTGCAAAGGCGGAGCGCAGAATCCCCTGCCTGCTACAGATACACATAGCACAGGAGGAGACCAAGTTCGGACTCACACCACAGGAGTGCCGTGAACTGCTCGCCCAAGGCGAATGGCGCACACTTGATAACATTGAGCTGCGCGGCATAATGTGCATGGCAAGCAACACCGATGACCAGGAACAGATTGCCGGCGAGTTCTCACAGGCACAGCAACTGTTCAACGAGATAAAGGAACACCATTTTGCCGACAACGACCGATTCAGCATCATTTCGGCAGGCATGAGCGACGACTACCCCATTGCCATTTCCCATGGCAGCACACACATAAGGCTCGGTTCAAGCATTTTTTGCGAATGACACCCAAAAAAGAGCCTAAAAAGTTTTGCCATTTGCACAAAAGGAGTTACCTTTGCACCTCGTAAAGTTATGCACACATTTTTGTGAAAGCAAATAAATAATTTAATAACAATAATAACAATGAAAAAAGACATTCATCCCGCAGCTTATCGTCCGGTTGTATTCAAGGACATGTCAAATGGCGACTGCTTCCTTTCGCAGTCTACATGCAACACAAAAGAGACTATCGAATTCGAAGGTGAGACTTATCCTTTGATCAAGCTTGAGATCTCTAACACTTCTCACCCATTCTACACTGGTAAGGCAAAGTTGGTCGACACAGCAGGTCGTGTGGACAAGTTCATGAGCCGTTACAGCAAGACTTTGAAGAAGTAATCGAATCGACGATTAATATAAAAGGTGTATCTCGGTACACCTTTTTTTATGCCAAGAAGCGAACAACACAAGAACAATGAAGAAAACACTCCTTGCAATACTCACACTCACATTGTTGGTATCGTGCAACGAAACCGGCAATGAAACACCAGCAGTAGACATAAACAACAAGAACGCGAACCCCGGCCATGTAAACAAGCATGCCACACGCATAGAAATACCGGCCATTGAAGAAGGCGAGCTATTCCTGGCACACACAACAACAGTAAACGGCAAGGAGAATGTCACATACAGCATTGTCCACAATCCTGAGCGCAAGCACAGCCGCTGGACCGCATTCACATTCGACCCAAGCAACAGAGCCATTAACTGGAAACGCGACAACTGGAAGCAGACCGAATGGAAAGGCGACCCGTTCCAGCCCAACCCCGACATGCCAGACAACTATGTATTCACCAAGAACGAGATAAACAAAAACGGGTTTGTACGCGGACACATCGTGGCATCATACGACCGTGTATATTCAAAGGACGCCAACGAACAGACCTTCTACTACAGCAACATCTCCCCAATGCACTACGATTTCAACATAGGCGCATGGAGCGACTGCGAAGGCCTGGTACAGGGATGGGGACGCAACAGCGGTTTCTGCGACACACTCTATGTCGTAAAGGGCGGCACAATACGTGAAGGCGAATACCGCACCATCGGCACCTGCCCAACGGTGCCCAACCATTACTACATGGCACTCCTTTGCCTCAAGAACAATACCTACAAGGCAATCGGCCTGCTCTTTGAGCACGAAAACGGTTACAGCCAGACACAGGTGTGCTCAATCGACTATCTCGAAAGCTTCACCGGCATAGACTTCTTCTGTAACATACCAGACAAAGTCGAGGACACCGTGGAGAGACAATGCATACCAAGTTCTTGGAACGGGCTGAAGAATTATATTATTGCAGGGAATTAGAACAAGACGAACAGAGAGAGAGAGAGAGAGAGTACAAAAGTTGAAGAAACCACAGATTTCTTCAACTTTTGTATTTTACAATATAACAAAACCGGGATTCATCCGTCTTATAAGTAAAAGACACCCTACTCAAGAAAAATTCATTTCTTTTTACGCAGCGCCTTTATCAACTCCCTCCCAATAATACCATCTTCATAGAAATCATTGAACTTTTGGAAGAGCAATACCGCCTTTACCATTGCGCCGTCATAGACCGCGCCACCATCGGGAGTATATATAATATCAGCCTCATCCAAGTAAAGTTTTTTTACCAATATTTTTGCCACAGAAAGAACATCGTGCCCACTGTCACCTTGCATTATAACACGCTCACCAAGCGTATATTTATGGGGAGTATATTGCACAGAATCGACAAGTGATTTCTTGACACGGGGAGTCTTTGCCTTCGCTGCTTTCGCCTCGGCTTTTGCTTTCCGTTTTTCTTCCTTTTCTATCTTTTCCACAACAGAAGGACGCAAACGAACGGTATCGCCCGACACCTTTTTATACGTACGGGAACTACCTAGCACGCTCTTATCACCAGTCAATGACTGCGCCAAAACTACTTGCGAAAAGAAGAGGAACAAAAAGAAAAGAAGAACTTTTTTCACAAAAACGGATTTTGAAATTTATCTGTATTTTAAAGAAAGCGCCGGCTTGCTCGCGCTTGCCGGCACTCACTAGAATTTATTCGGCATTGAGCAATTTCTCAAAACAGAAAGGAACCGGAGTCTCAAAACGGAGATGCTTGCCGGTCACTGGATGAGTAAAACATAGCATGTAGGCATGCAGTCCAAGACGACGCATCGGATCCTGGTTGCTGCCATACTTGCGGTCACCCACTACAGGGTGTCCAAGGTCGGCCATGTGGACACGAATCTGGTTCTTACGACCTGTTTCGAGCTCACATTCCACAAGCGAATAACCGTTCGACGATGTCAATACATTATAATGTGTCACTGCAAATTTGCCACCGTTATCCACAGGACTTGAATGAGTTATAAATTTCTTATCCTCGGTAAGCCATGACTGCACACGACCACGGGGCTGTTCAAACTCACCCTCGACCAAAGCAAGGTAGCGACGGTCGGTTACAAGTTCCTGCCAGCCGTTTATAAGCGACTGCTGGGTCTGAACATCCTTGGCATAAACCATCAATCCTGATGTATCACGGTCAAGCCTATGAACCAAGTGTGAGGTATTGCGGCCACCACCTTTTTCAAGGTAACGGTTAAGCACATTCTGCACGGTCTGCTGGCGCGAATTGTTGCTCATTGAGAGCAAACCGGGCTGTTTGTCAATTATCAGCAAGTATGGATCCTCAAAAACAATGTCAAGTTCCTTACTATGGAACGCCTTCTTGTGCTTTGAACGGTCGAGTTGTACAACATCGCCAGGCTTCAGTTCTGCAAGCGGATGAGTGGTAATTACATTATTTACAAGCACTACCCTATTTGTGATTAAAGCTTTGGCTCTATTACGGCTCATGCCATGCATCTTTTCCATCACAAATGCAATGAGCTGCGCAGGAGTAACCACCTTAAATGTGAGCAGACTTTTTATTTTGCGTTGCATATTATATTTGTATTTAATTATTTAACTTCTCTACGCTCAAGCAATACAACATTCTCCACATGATGTGTATGAGGGAACATGTCGACAGGCTGTACAGCTGTCACCTTGTAATCAGCATCGAGCAACTGAAGGTCGCGCGCCTGGGTTGCAGGATTGCAGCCCACATACACAATGCGCTTTGGAGCAGCAAAAAGAATTGTATCAATAACATCGTTATGCATACCGGCGCGTGGAGGGTCAGTAATGATAACATCGGGCATACCGTGCTCGCTGATAAAATCACGGGTAAGAATATCCTTCATATCGCCGGCAAAGAATGTGAGGTTGTCGAAGCCGTTAAGCTGGGCATTGATGCGAGCATCAATGATTGCATCTTCGACATACTCGACACCTATCACCTTTTTGGCATTGCGCGCAACAAAATTGGCAATTGTTCCCGTACCTGTGTAGAGGTCATAGGCAACCTCGTTACCAGTGAGTGCTGCAAACTCGCGCGCAACTTTGTACAGATTATAGGCCTGCTTGCTGTTTGTCTGATAGAATGACTTGGGACCCACCTTGAAACGCAAGCCCTCCATCTCTTCATATATAACATCAGTTCCCTTGAAAGCAACAACCTCAAGATCGCCGAAAGTATCGTTGCACTTATTGTTGATTACATAGAGCAATGATGTAACTTCGGGAAAAGAATCGGCAACGTATTGTAAAGTTTTTTCAAGTTGTTTTTTATCACTGTCGCTCTCTACCCTCGCCTGCAGAAGCAGCATAACCTCGCCAGTGGTAGATGTACGCAACATCATGCTACGCAACACGCCCGAGTGAGAACGCAGGTCATAGAACGGAATGTTTTCCTTGATAGCGAATTCCCTGATACCGTTGCGCAGGCGATTGTTCACCCCCTGCATCAACGCACACTCCTCAATGTCGAGCACTTTGTCGAACGCACCGGGAATGTGAAAACCAAGAGCATTCATGTTGTCGTACTTGGTTCCTGCCTCCACCTCGTCCCATGTAAGCCAACGCTTGTTGCTGAAGGTGAACTCCAGTTTGTTGCGATACTCCCTTGTCTGCTCCGAGCCAAGGATGGGCATTACCTGAGGCAACTCAACCTTTCCGATACGTGTAAGCGCATCGACAACCTGCTGATGCTTGTATTTCAACTGATGCTCGTATGCGAGGCACTGCCACTTGCAACCACCGCAAACACCATAGTGCTTGCAGAATGGAACATCGCGTTCCTGTGAATACTCGTGGAATTTCACAGCCTCGGCCTCGGCATAACTGTGTTTCTTGCGCTTCACCTGTAAATCCACCACATCGCCGGGCACCACAAAAGGTACAAAAACGACCAGGTCATTGACACGTGCGAGAGCTTTACCCTCGGCAGCAACGCCGGTAATCTCAATCCGCTCAAGCAGCGGAAGTTCTTTCTTTTTTCTTGCCATTATAATAGTTTCTTAATTTTCATAAAGGAAAGCAGCAACACCACACGCGGGTGTAAACTCCTGCAAATTACAAAATCTCATACAAAGATAGAGTAAAAATCACTATAAAAGCCATTTTTATCGGCCGAACTTAAAATTTTTAGTTTATTATAATATATTTCCTCTTTTAAATTTCGTGGTAAAAACATTTTTGTTATATTTGCAAATTAGTTGAGCATGCATTTTCGGG
>JAFOCD010000124.1 GCA_017381475.1 Bacteroidaceae bacterium | reverse complement strand
ATGAGAACAATATCCTCTACTGCCGAGATGTTGATGTGGATTTGATAAAGGACTATATCATTTGGAGGAAAGAGGTAGAGGGGAATGGTAATGCCACTATCAACAAGGCACTCTCACCAATATTCAAGGCAGTTAAGGTATGTTGCAGGAAAGGATGGATAAGCAGAGAGGAAAGTGAAGAAATCTGCGATATGTATCTAAATGCAGAAGGAAAGTCGGTTGATGACAGTATGGAGAAGGAGTTTTTAACCGTTGAGCAGTTGAGAAAGTGTAAAGAAGTGGTAGGCAAGGTGAAGTATGATAGGACACGGGAAATCGCTGATATGTTTTTCTTTGCGAGTTTTGCAGGTTTGCGTTTTAGTGATTTGATGACTTTGAAATGGAGCGAGATTGATATGGACAAGAATATGATTTCTCATATGCAGTATAAGGGTCATAATCGCAAAGCAAAAATGCTCTACATCCCGCTTAATGACACTTCAAGAGAGATTTTGGAGAGGTGGAAAGATAAACACGAAGAGTTCGTGTTCGGACTGTTGCCATCTGGATACGATTTGAGTGATGATGCTGCTTTCTTAAAGGTGAAGAATGCAAGGGAAGCAACCATTAACCAATCGCTTCGCAGTGTAGGTAATAAAATGGGACTGCCCTTCAACCTTCATATACACCTTGGCAGACATACATATGCGATGATGGCACTTAACGGAGGTGTAGATATTAAGACCACCTCTTCATTGCTGGGACACGCTTCTACGCAGATAACGGAGAGGGTATATGCGACATTGCTGCCGAATACGATTGCAGAAAGGGTTGGCGACAAACTCAATATTAGGTTGGATTAAATTAAGGACAGAACTTCGGTTCTGTCCTTTTTCTGTTTCAGGGTAGTGAAAGCAGAAAATTATGGGTAATATTTTGACTTCAATGAGCGGACTTGTCAGTTCGTTCATTTTTTGTAAAAAGTGGCTTTGGGCAGTCTCTGGGCAGTGTTCGGGCAGTCTCTCCTCCTTCACTTACTACTAGTTTTTTTAGGAGGATTTGCTAGTAGTTTCAGGGCAGTATTTGGGCAGTTTCGCTCAATTTTGGGCAGTTTTCGGGTAGTATTTTGACAAAAAAATGACCGACTGGCTACCCAATCGGTCATCGTAAATCGTTGATATTTCGGTCTTTATCCTTTACCAACCTCTTAATACTCCTCCTCGTCAAAGAAGAAGTCCTCTTTGCTTGGATAGTCGGGCCAGATGTCCTCGATGCTCTCGTATACATCGCCTTCGTCCTCAATCTCCTGCAGGTTCTCTATAACCTCCAATGGCGCGCCCGAGCGTACTGCGTAGTCAATGAGCTCGTCTTTTGTTGCCGGCCATGGTGCATCCTCCAATTTGGATGCCAATTCAAGTGTCCAATACATATCTAATACTGTTTTATTAAGTTTTTGTTAAGTGCGTGCAAAAGTAAATTAAAATTATTTATTTGCAAGGCTTTTGCCAGATTTTTTCCTCTCCGCCCTGCAGTTGGCGCTGAAGCACGAATAGATAGTCCGAAAGGCGGTTGATGTATACCATTGCATTGTGTGAGACCTCGCACTCGCGGTTAAGGGTTACCATTGCCCGTTCGGCACGGCGGCATATGGTGCGGCATACATTGGCGCGCGCTGCCTGCTCGCTATTTGCCGGGAGAATGAAGCTCCTCAATGGAGGGAGCGATGCGCTTATGGCGTCGATCTCTTTCTCGAGCTTTTCGATATCCAGCCCGTCGACAGGGGCAACATTGTTGTTCTCCGCAGCCAAATGGCAGCCGATGGTGAAGACGCTGTTCTCTATCTCGGTGATGAAACCTATGGTCTGTGCATTGTCGAGCGAGGCTGCTAACAGTCCAAGATGTGCGTTCAGCTCGTCGAGAGTTCCATAGGCCTCTACTCTTGGATGGTCCTTGGGTACGCGTGTGCCGCTGCCGAGTGATGTGCTGCCGCAGTCGCCTGTACCGGTGTAGATGTTTGCCTTCTTCATGGCGGTGTTATCTTTTCAGGGTGTAGTGCTGTTTCCGTCTCTCCTTGTCAAAGAACAGCAGTCCATAGCTGTACATGTCGTATGTGACGACCGTTGCGCTGTCGTTCACAAGTTGCTGCCACCATTCGCGTGTCCTTCTGTTGCGGTGTATTCCTGCAATTGCTATCACGCTTTTGGCATCGGTGTGGGGCAGTGCTTCACGGACAAGCGGCATGGTGATGTCGGTAGCATCGATGTAGAGCATGCCTATGGTTCCCTGTTCTTTTATTACTGTACCGAATTGCTCTATGCTGTCGATGATGTGGCATCCCTCTGTGCTGAGCAGTGTGCCGGCTTCGGCATTCAGTTCCGCCTTGTTCAGGAATGCATAGTGCTGCACGCTTGGCTTTGCAAGCAGCATTGCGCATGCCGCGTCGGATGCACCGACCGAGATGCAGTTCTTTGGTTGCAGGTAGTTGGTTATGCGGAACATCTCACGCGCGTGGCGGCGTCTGCCCTTTATTGCCTTGTTGAGTTGTGGGTAGGCATAGTAGGTTCTCCGCTCCCTCAGCACTTGCGTGATGAAGAAAAAGGCCGAGGGGGATTGAATTCCAAACCCCCTGTTGTGCCTTTTACGGTTTATCCAACTGCCCTGTCCCATGGTATCAGATGGCAAAAGCCTCCTTTACTTTCTCAACATAGTCGAGTTTCTCCCATGTGAAGAGTTCCACTTCCATGGTCTTGGTCTCGAGGTAACGAGATGTGAACACCTTTGTCACCACTTGTGGTGTGCGGCCTACATGGCCGTATGATGCTGTCTCGCTGTATATTGGGTTGCGAAGTTTCAGACGCTCCTCGATTGCCTTTGGACGAAGGTCGAACAATTCCTTAACCTTCTGTGCAATCTCGCCGTCGGTGAGGTTGACCTTTGCTGTGCCGTATGTGTTCACGAAGACGCTTACAGGCTCGGCTACACCAATGGCGTATGATAGCTGGATGAGAGCCTCATCGGCAACGCCTGCTGCAACAAGGTTCTTTGCAATGTGGCGTGCTGCGTAGGCTGCGCTGCGGTCAACTTTGCTGGGGTCCTTGCCGCTGAACGCGCCACCACCGTGTGCGCCCTTGCCGCCGTATGTGTCAACGATGATCTTGCGGCCTGTGAGACCGGTGTCACCGTGTGGGCCACCGATAACGAACTTGCCGGTTGGGTTCACATGGTACTTGATATCGTCGTTGAAGAGGTCGAGCACGCTCTGTGATGTAATCTTTGCCTTTACGCGTGGCATGAGGATGTTTAAAACATCTTCCTTGATCTTTGCAATCTGTGCAGCGTCGGCTGCCAGCTGTGCCTCCTTACCCTCTTCTGTTGGCTGGATGAAATCATCGTGCTGTGTAGAGACAACGATTGTGTCAATGCGTACGGGTTTGTTCTCGTCGTTGTACTCAATGGTTACCTGGCTCTTTGAGTCGGGACGCAGGTAGGTCATCTCCTTGCCCTCGCGACGGATATCGGCGAGTTCGGTGAGGATGAGGTGTGAGAGGTCGAGTGATACAGGCATGTAGTTCTCGGTCTCGTTTGTTGCGTAACCGAACATCATGCCCTGGTCACCGGCACCCTGTGACATTGGATCCTCTCGCTCAACGCCGCGGTTGATGTCGGCGCTCTGTTCGTGGATTGCCGAGAAGATACCGCATGAGTTGCCGTCGAACATATATTCGCTCTTTGTGTAGCCGATCTTGTTGATGACACCGCGTGCAATGTCCTGCAAATCAACGTATGCCGATGACTTTACCTCGCCGGCGATTACAACCTGTCCTGTTGTAACGAGTGTCTCGCAAGCGACCTTTGACTGTGGGTCAAATGCTATAAGTTGGTCAAGCACGGCGTCCGAAATCTGGTCGGCAACCTTGTCGGGGTGTCCCTCTGAAACTGATTCTGATGTGAATAAATATCCCATAGTAGTAAATTTTTGCCCCGGGTGTACCAATAATCTTGTGTCGCGCAGGGCGTGGTTAATATTTGCTTGTTAATAGTTACAAGCCTGGCGAAAGAACCTGTTGTGGGATATTGAATGCCGGCGAAGTGCCTTACAAATGCCCTCTGATGGGGCTTTTAGCATTTTTTATCGTGGTTGCAAGCAGTCAAATCTCTCCACATGGCCTTTACTCAGGCTCTAATTCTGTGCAAAGGTAATTGTTTTTTATCTATTTGCCTCTACATTGCGGGGCTTTTTTCTCTCCTGTAATCTTTTTTAACCTTTTTGTGCATGCTGCTCCTTGAGTTCGGCGGCGAGCGTGCTTATGCTTTTGCCAATTGTGGGGTGCATGATGTGGGGGGCAATACCGGCCAATGGCTCAAGGACAAAGTCGCGCAGATGCATGAGCGGGTGCGGGATTGTGAGCCGCGGGGTCTCGATGGTGGCGTTGCCATAGAGCAGTATGTCAATGTCTATGACGCGATCGTGATATTTCCCGCCTGTGGATTTTGTAGTGCGTCCCAGTTCGCGCTCAATGCTTTCGGTAGTGTCGAGTAGCATGGTTGGGGTAATGGTTGTGTCAAATGCCACAACGCAGTTGAGAAATGCATTGTCGCTGTCGAAACCCCATGGTTCGGTCTCCATGAAGGTTGACAGGGCTGTATAATTGCCCAACGCGAGCGACAGGGCTTCTATCGCTCGCGTCAGGTTTTCTTTCTTGTTACCTATGTTTGTTCCTAAACCAAGGTATACTGTTGGCATTGCTTAGTCGATGATTAGCATTGCGTCGCCATAGAGACCAAAGCGGTATCCCTCGGCAAGTGCTACCTCGTATGCGTTCATCACATTGTCATAGCCACCGAATGCTGTGGTGAGCATGAGCATTGTTGACTGTGGTGCATAGAAGTTGGCAATCATGCTGTTTGCAACCTGGAAATTGTACTCGGGAAAGATGAACTTGCTTGTCCAACCGTCATACTCCTTGAGCATGCCACCTGTGAGGGCTGCTGTCTCCAGCACGCGCTGCACGGCTGTACCAATTGCGCAGATTTTGCGGCCCTCGGCTTTTGCCTTGTTGATTGTGAGTACGGCGTCGGTGTCAACGCTGATGAGGTCGCTGTCCATCTTGTGCTTGGTGAGGTCCTCAACATCAATCTCGCGAAAACTGCCAAGTCCTGTGTGCATTGTCACGAACGCAGTGTCGATACCACGGATCTCCATACGCTTCATGAGCTCGCGTGTGAAGTGGAGGCCTGCGAATGATGCTGTAACTGAACCCTCTTTCTTTGCAAAGTAGGTCTGGAAATTTTGCAAGTCCTCGGGTTCTTCCTTGCGCAGACGCTTGAAATCCTCGGGCAATGGAGCTACGCCAAGTGCAAAGAGTGCCTTCTTGAACTCGTCGTGTGGGCCGTCATAGAGGAAACGCAATGTGCGTCCGCGTGATGTAGTGTTGTCAATAACCTCGGCAACCATTGAGTTGTCCTCGCCAAAGTAGAGCTTGTTGCCGATGCGGATTTTGCGGGCTGGGTCTACAAGCACATCCCACAGGCGGAACTCCTCGTTGAGTTCGCGGAGCAGGAATACCTCAATCTGTGCGTTAGTCTTCTCCTTATTGCCATAGAGACGGGCGGGGAACACCTTGCTGTCGTTCATTACAAAGACATCCTTCTCGTCGAAGTAGTGGATTACCTCCTTGAAGATGCGGTGCTCAATTTCGCCGGTCTTCTTGTGGAGGACAAGCAGGCGCGATTCGTCGCGGCATTCCGCAGGATACAGCGCAATGCGGTCCTCGGGCAGTTTGTATTTGAACTGTGACAACTTCATGTGTTGTCCGCTTAAACTAAAGGTTTCTTCAGGCATCATGTTGTTCATTGTTGTAAGAGCCATTCTTGGAAAGATTCCAATGTTATACAATCTGATAATTTAT
>JAFOCD010000123.1 GCA_017381475.1 Bacteroidaceae bacterium | reverse complement strand
AGGTAGGACTTGAACCTACGACCCCCTGATTAACAGTCAGGTGCTCTAACCGACTGAGCTACTGAAGAATATGTTGGAACTTTTTTCTTTAATTCAGCGATGTTCCATCTCGCTTGCTCTTCAGGTAGGACTTGAACCTACGACCCCCTGATTAACAGTCAGGTGCTCTAACCGACTGAGCTACTGAAGAATTTTTGTCATCCTTTTCGTTTGACGATGCAAAAGTAGTACATATTTTTGTTTACAGCAAATTTTTCGGCTTTTTTTTCATCATTTAAATGAAAATATCGGCAAAAATCATCCATTTTCAAGAAAAAATCAAAAACAAAGCATAAAAAACACGCTTATGAGCGAGCAAAAGTGTATCTTCGCAGTTATTAATCATAAAAAACGATGAAAAAGAAGATACTCACCCTACTGCTCATTTTAGCAATAATTCCAACAACATTGGTCAAGGCCGACGACAAGCATAAATTCCAATTGTCCCGACAGATCAAAATCATCAATTCGGTAATCAAGGACCTCAATCTTTTCTACGTAGACAGCATCATGCCCGAAATAATGATAACCAAGGGCATAAATGCAATGCTATCCAACCTTGACCCTTACACCCAGTACTACCCCAAAGACAAGGCCGAGGAACTGAAAATGATGACCACCGGCAAATATGCAGGCATCGGTTCTGTAATCCGTTTTCACACAGACAAGAACACAACTGTTCTATCCGAGCCATACGAAGACATGCCCGCACAGAAGGCCGGACTGAAAGCCGGCGACGTCCTGATATCTATTGACGGAAAGCCAGTCAAGGGGATGAGCACCGACAGCGTAAGCGACATGCTGCGCGGAGAACCGGGTACAATCCTCACCGTCGAATATGAACGCCCCGGCAAGAAGGGAATATCAAAAGTAAAGATTGAACGCGAGAGCATAGCCCTGCCTGCAATCCCCTACTATGGTCTGCAAGAGAACAACACCGGCTTCGTACAGTTGAATAGTTTCACCGACGGTTGTGCAAAGGAGATGCGACGCGCCATCATAGACCTTAAGAAACAGGGAGCCACATCATTTGTCATCGACCTAAGAAGCAATGGAGGCGGTCTGCTCAACGAAGCCGTAGACATTGTAAACCTGTTTGTTCCCAAAGGCAAGGTGATTGTCACCACAAAGGGCAAGACAAAGCAGGCAAACGAAGTATACAAGACTACAAATGACCCAATCGACTTGAATTCGCCAGTTGCAATACTTGTTGATGGGGAAACAGCATCGGCGTCAGAAATCGTTGCCGGTTCACTGCAGGACCTTGACAGAGCCGTAATCATCGGCAGCCGCACATACGGTAAAGGACTTGTCCAAAGCACAAGAGAGATCACCGATGGCGGTTATCTTAAACTGACAACAGCAAGATACTACATACCAAGCGGACGTTGCGTGCAGGCACTCGATTACTCACATGTCATCGACCAGGGCAAGACATCGCGCGTGCCCGACAGCCTCACAACCGTATTCTACACAGCCGCCGGGCGCGAAGTGCGCGACGGTGGCGGCATACGCCCCGATGTAGAGCCGAAATCAGAGGAACTATCCACCCTACTCTACTACCTCATGCGCGACATGGCAATCTTTGATTTTGCCACCGAATACACATTAAAGAACGGCACCATTGCCCCGGCCGACTCTTTTGAAATAAGCGACAGCGACTATGAAGAGTTCAAGAAACTGTTGAGATCGCGTAATTTCAGCTATGACCTCATAAGCGTAAAGGTTCTTAAAGACCTGAAGAAAGCCATGGAATTCGAGGGATTTGCCGAGATTACAAAAGAAGAGATAGCCTCGCTCGAGAAAAAGCTACAAGCAAACCTCGATCACTCACTGACACACTTTGAAAAAGACATCAGGATACTTGTAGCATCGGAGATTGTGACGCGTTATTATGGACAGAAAGGCACAATCATATATGGTCTGAACAAAGATACCGAACTGAAAGAAGCCTACAGCATTCTTGGAGACGAGAAGAGATATAAAGAAATACTCACACCAAAGAGCAAGTGATATAAAACGAGTGAATGACCGCGGTCATTCACTCGTTTTATATCACCACACACAGCTACCGTGCAAGAAAAATCTGCAATTTATTTCTCGACTGCATCAATCACTAATTTTCCATCGCGCGTATCAATTGTAAAAACCCTGTCACCTTCAATGGCACGCCTCACAATCTCTGTAGCCGTAACAATCTTAATTTGCGATTCCGAAGTATAAAGCGACCTCTCGCTGTCGGCTGTTGCATATCGTCTCATCTCCAGCACGGAATCACTCTTCAGCGGAGCACCTGCATACAACAGGCTGTCACCGACATACACCTCACAATCGCCACCTTCATAACTATGGGAGAATGATATCTTGCATGATGACTTGTTCTCGGCCTTCACCTCCATCTCCTCGACCGCATAGTAGGTAAATAGCAATATCGCCAAAAGCAACAGAGCAAAGAACAGCACATTGCCCTTGAGGAAACGCATATTTGATTTACTGCTTTTTTTAGTACGCATAGGGGTTTCATAATTTTCGGCGAAGATAGCAATATTCGGGCATAAAGACAATTCAAAACCCGACTTTCATCAATAGCAAAACAAAAAATGCACATTTTCGCCAATATTGTGACAAAATATGCCGCAAACACTTGCAGCATACACTATTTATTGCTAAATTTGCAGTGTAAGATGATTGAGGAGGGGCCGACAAGCCCCTCTTTTTCATACCGACACCACATGAAATCATATCATACATCAAAATAGAACAGAAACTATATGATTGACAAACAACAAGTAATCGACCTCACCAACGAGTGGTTAGCCGACAAAGAGTATTTTTTGGTAGATGTTGTCATCAGCAAGGATGACAAGATAACAGTTGAGATTGACCACGCCGAGGGTGTGTGGATAGAAGACTGCGCCGACTTGAGCCGTCACATAGAGAACAGTCTCAGCCGCGAGACCGAAGACTATGAACTCGAGGTTGGCTCGGCAGGCCTTGGACAGCCATTCAAGGTTGTACAGCAGTACATGAACCACCTTGGGCTTGAGGTAGAGGTACTCACAAAGGACGGGCACAAGCTCAAGGGCATACTTAAGGATGCCGACGAGAACGGTTTCACTCTCACCATAACCAAGAAGGTGAAGCCAGAAGGCACGAAACGTCCCATCATTGTCGAGGAAGACCTGCAGTTCGCCTACGACAGCGTAAAATACACGAAATACATAATAAATTTTAAATAAAATGGCAAAGAAAGAAGAAACAATCAGCCTTCTTGATACATTTCAAGAATTCAAGGAGTCGAAGAACATCGACCGCACAACAATGATCAGCGTACTCGAGGAGAGTTT
>JAFOCD010000122.1 GCA_017381475.1 Bacteroidaceae bacterium | reverse complement strand
TGTGATACAGCGCCTCTTGCAAGTCCTCGTCTGTAGGATTCTCTGACGAATAATTGCGAACGAAGGCCGAGCCATCGGAGAGCAATGCCACCATCTCAGTACCTTTATCATCGGCCTCCCAGTTGAAGATAAGGCTACCGCTGCCATTGGGGTCTGCCCACGCGGCACGGGTAGAAGGCTTATCAGCAGTGCTGAAGGTGAGCTGCTCATATTTGCTCACGCTCGGCTGCTCAGGGGTGTCGGGCACGATGTCATCGTTGCTGCAAGAAGTAAACGTGAACATCGCCAACGCACCAATTATTAGTTTATTTATTTTCATACTGTTTATGTTTTATTATTCTTTGTCAAGCGTTTAATGATTTCCCATTGACTCGTTTTGCTCATCGCAACCCGCTCGGGTGTGACTACTCCACACTGCGAGCGACCATTTGCTGCAAAACTCGCGGTAGTGAAATTTATCTCTCTCGTTTCACTCGTTCCATAAATTTCCCCATTGACTCGTTTTGCTTTTCGCAACCCGCTCGGGTATGACTACTCCACGCTGCGAGCGACCATTGCTGCAAAACTCGCGATAGTGAAATTTATCTCTCTCGTTTCACTCGTTCCATAAATTTCCCCATTCTCCACGGCGCTGCATCGGAGCTCCAAATTCAGAGTCATCGCTATCAGGAGTAGAGCCTGTAATAGAACCTCCCTGAAGTAATGGTTCACTTTCCAATTCCACAATAGTTGTTATCGGTGGGCTGTAAAGTTTTTTTGTCTGTCTGTTGTTTTTCATATGTTTATGGTTAGTAAATTACTTATTTATTGCAGTGCTTTTAATCACACTTCGTGTGCCTGAATTTGCTCTTTTATCTTTGCTCTTTGACATCACGCGCTTTCCGTGACCCGCACGGCACGACTACACCGTGCTACGTGCGACCTATCACTGCGCGCAATGTCGATGCCTTTTGGCATTCATCTTTTCTCTGTACTCTTCAATGCTGCATCCTGCAAACTTCTGGAACACCGTCTTGAATGTCTCGGGATTGGGGCAACCTATCTTGTAGCCAACCTCGTAGGATGGTATATCGGGGTTCCGGTGTATCATTCTCTTGGCATCCTCTATGCGCAGGCTGTTCAGCCATGCCGGGAAGTTCATCTTCATCCGGTTCCTTACGCAGTAAGAGATGTGTATGGAGGCAATGCCTGTTTCTGCCGCAACCTCTGAAAGCTTAACTCCCGGACGATGGTAGTGCCTGAGCTTCACCCATTCCTTGAGTGACTCTTCAACGGCATCGATTTTCTCTTTATAGGAAGGTAATGGCACCCTTATCGGGGGAAACTCGTTATTGGCTTTATCCATATTTTGGTCGGTCGTTTATTGTTTCGGTGCCAAAAATATGTTGTTTTTTAGAAAAAATATTAATTTCGCACTAAAATCGAAGTAACGTTTTTTATATACACTTTAACGGTTTTTATTTTCAGGAGTGGGTATCCATTTGGGTATCAATATATTACAACTATGCTAAAGCCGATAAAAATCACACGCAAAAAGGGTGCTGTGCAGATGGCGAGCCGCATGAACGGGCACGAAACGGGGTTTGCGCACATTACGATGACCAAGGATGAGCATTACCGGGAGCCATCGACAAAGCATTATTATATTCTTTCGATAAAGAAGGGGGCTATCAAGCTCAGTACGCGCCTGTACCAGAACAAGGTTATTGGCGAAGGCACTATGGCGCTTGTTCCAAAGGCGGGTGTGTTTGATATGTTGGCTGTTGAGGATGCCGATGTGATTATGTTTGCATTCACCACAACCATAATACGCAGCGACAAGGAGATGCTCGAATACTTCTGCAAGCACGCATC
>JAFOCD010000121.1 GCA_017381475.1 Bacteroidaceae bacterium | reverse complement strand
TCGGCATTCATGATGTCAACCGCAGCCTTCAAGGCGTCGGGCATGTACATCATGTCCATGAATGTGCCGGCCTGGATGGGGCATGCAAAGTCCTCGCCCTTAACGGCTGCATAGTAAATCTCAACGGCGTAGTCGGTTGTGCCGCCACCGGGGAGGGTCACATTCGAGATGAGGCCGGGGAAACGCACGGCACGGGTATCAACGCCATATTTTGTGTAGTAGTAGTCGCTGAGCAATTCGGTTGCAACCTTTGTCACACCATACATTGTCTTTGGACGCTGTATTGTGTCCTGTGGAGTGTTGTCGCGTGGTGTGTTGGGACCGAACGAACCTATTGAACTTGGTGTGAACACGGCGCATTTTTTCTCGCGTGCAATCTCAAGTATGTTGATGAGGCCATTCATCTGGATGTCCCATGCCAACAGCGGTTTAGACTCGGCAACAGCCGACAACAATGCTGCAAGGTTGTATATTGTGTCAATCTTGTATTTCTCTACAACATCTGCAAGCTGCTGGGCATTCTTTACATTTGCCTCTTCGGCAGGGCCGCTTTCAAGCAGAATTCCTTTGGGCTCTGCACCCGGTATGTATCCGGCAACAATATTTCCGTCGGGAATCATGTTGCGCAGTTTCATTGTAAGTTCCGAACCTATCTGTCCGGTTGAGCCGATTACAAGTACATTCTTCATAAGGCTATATTTTTGTGTTGTATACTTTCTCTTTTGTTTGTCTTCCAAAGTTACTGCTATTTTGGGAATAGGTGCAAATTTTTTCTAATAAAATGTTATAAAAACTTTCTTCGGGAGAGGCTGACGAAATAGCTCTTTTAATTTAATCTCGTGGCAAAGAAGATGAATGTATTTTACCTTTGTGGCACTCTCTTTGGCTGTTGTTGCATCAATTTGGAAATATTTTCCTGTCTGCAATGTGTGTTTTAAAACAAATAGTGTACTTTTGTAGATACTATGGGTTGTTCTTTTCCCAACCCCCGGTCAAAAGATAATCATCAATTAAAACAATATAACTATGTACGGAGATTTTCAAAAACACTTACAGGATGAGTTGGCTGCCATTGATGCTGCCGGCCTGTACAAGAGAGAACGCAACATCGCATCGCAGCAGTTTGCCGAGATTACTCTCGAAGATGGTTCCAAGGCTCTCAACTTCTGTGCCAACAACTATCTTGGCCTCTCCAACAACCCACGCCTGATGAAGGCTGCCCAGGAGGCAATGGATGCACGCGGTTTCGGTATGTCATCGGTTCGTTTCATCTGCGGTACCCAGGACTATCACAAGACTCTTGAAAAGGCTATCGCCGACTATTTCAAGACCGAGGATACAATTCTTTATGCGGCTTGCTTTGATGCGAACGGTGGTTTGTTCGAGCCTTTGTTCACTGCCGAGGATGCCATTATTTCCGATTCTTTGAACCACGCTTCAATCATTGACGGTGTACGTCTTTGCAAGGCTGTGCGCTACCGCTATGCAAATGCCGACATGGCCGATCTTGAGCGTTGCCTTCAGGAGGCTCAGGCACAGCGTTACCGCATAATCGTTACCGACGGTGTCTTCTCAATGGACGGAAATGTAGCTCCAATGGATAAGATCTGTGACCTCGCCGAGAAATATAATGCGCTTGTAATGGTCGACGAGTCACACTCGGCAGGTGTTGTGGGTGCAACAGGTCATGGCGTTGCCGAGCAGTTCGACTGCTATGGTCGCATCGATATCTTCACCGGTACACTTGGCAAGGCATTCGGTGGCGCAGTTGGTGGTTTTACAACCGGACGCAAGGAGATTATCGACATGCTCCGTCAGCGTTCACGCCCATATCTCTTCTCTAACTCATTGCCACCATCAGTAGTCGGTGCGTCAATTGAGGTATTCAAGATGCTTGCCGAGAGCGACGAACTCCACACCAAGTTGCAGAATAATGTAAACTATTTCCGCGATAAGATGTTGGCTGCCGGTTTCGACATCAAGCCTACCCAGTCGGCTATATGTGCCGTTATGCTCTATGACGCTCCGTTGTCACAGGTGTTCGCGCAGAAGATGGCTCAGGAGGGTATCTTCGTTACCGGTTTCTACTATCCGGTTGTTCCAAAGGGCGAGGCACGCATCCGTGTCCAGCTCTCTGCCGCTCACGAGCAGGAGCACCTTGACAAGGCAATCGCAGCCTTCATTAAGGTTGGCAAGGAGCTTGGAGTGATAAAGTAAATTTCTGTTTGAACAATATGTAACAGGTTCGGTGCTCGCGCCGAACCTGTTATTTTGAATGAATTATTTAACGGAATGCTATGAGTGTAAACCACGCTTCGCTTTTCAAGGACTGCTATGTGATGCAACGCGGCGATATTCAGCGTTTTGCCGATACTCTTGCCGATGGATTCAGTCAATATGAGCTGTTCAAATATGCCTGTTGCGGAAAGTACGACCATAGAAAAATGAGCCATTTTTGGGTTTTCAACATCGTCCTTAATTCGCCCGATGCAATCTGCATTGCCGACAGCAAAGAGGTCAATTCAGTGTTGATATATATTCCCCCAAGAAGCAAGGAGCCCGGTTTGCTCTCTAGTTTGAAAGCCGGGGTTGTGAAAATGGCCTTTAAGGCAGGGTTGCGACATTCAATCCGATTGTCGCGTTTTGATGCCGAGGCGCAAAAGGTTGCCAAGCGATACAGAACTGTCGATGACGGTTATCTGTTTGCTTTTGCCACACGGCTCGACAAGCAAGGGCAAAATTATGGCAAACCGTTGATGAAAGCACTTCTGCGTTACCTTGATGCAACAGGGCAAGGATGTTATCTTGAGACGGTGAAGCCCGAGAATGTGAGGCTCTATGAACAATTTTCTTTCCGGCTGAAGGAAGAATTTGAAATAAAGCAGGGCAACCTTACATTGTATGCAATGCATCGTCCAAAGAGTAAATGAAGCATAAGTATAAGGGCTGACAATAGTGATTTTGTCAGCCCTTATACTTATGCTTTTTATCTTTCAGCTCTTGTAGGATTGGTCAGGAAGTCTTCGTATGCGAGTCTTATTCCGTCTTCAAGTTCCGTCTTGTATCTCCAGCCGAGTGCTCTACTCTTTGATACATCGAGCAGTTTGCGTGGTGTGCCGTTCGGTTTGCTTGTGTCCCATTTGATTTCACCCTCGTACCCGACAACTTTGGCTACCAGGCTTGTCAGCTCTTTAATTGAAACCTCTTTTCCTGTACCGGCATTCACCGTTTCGTTGTCACTGTAGTTGTTCATCAGGAAAACGCACAGGTCTGCAAGGTCGTCTACATAAAGGAATTCACGCATAGGGGTTCCGTCGCCCCAACAGACAACTTCTGTGGCTCCGTTCAACTTAGCCTCGTGAAAACGGCGTATGAGTGCAGGTAGCACATGGCTATGTGTGGGGTGGTAGTTGTCGTTGGGCCCGTAAAGGTTGGTCGGCATAAGGCTTATGAAGTTTGTATGATATTGACGATTGAGGTATTCGCAGTATTTGAGACCTGAAATTTTTGCAAGAGCATATGCTTCATTGGTTGGTTCAAGTTCTGAAGTCAACAAACAATTTTCCTTCATAGGTTGTGGTGCCATACGTGGGTATATGCATGATGAACCCAAAAACTCCAGTTTCTTGCAACCATTGCGCCATGCCGCATTTATGACATTCATTTCGAGCATCATGTTCTCGTACATGAAGTCGGCAAGAGCTGTGTGGTTGGCAATGATTCCACCGACCTTGGCTGCTGCCAGAAATACATATTCGGGCTTTTCTGTTGCAAAGAAATGCTCGACCTGTTCCTGACGGCACAAATCAAGTTCGCTGTGTGTGCGGGTTATTATATTGGTATAGCCTTGGCGTTGCAGTTCGCGTACGATGGCAGAACCGACCATTCCACGGTGACCGGCAACATAAATTTTAGAACTTTTTTCCATCATTGTATGTCTGCTTTTATTTCACAATGCCGCGTTCAAGGTACTCGGCCAGGTTCATTCGTATTTTATCTCCGGCTTTTTCAATGGCAACCTTTGCCATATCGGAGTCAACCATAATCTTTATAAGTTGCTCGAATGTGGTCTTTTGCGGATTCCAACCAAGTTTCTTGCGTGCCTTGGATGGGTCGCCCCAAAGGTTTACGACATCTGTGGGACGATAAAAATCCGGTGACACTTCAATAAGGACTCTGCCGGTAGCCTTGTCGATACCTTTTTCGTCGGCACCTTCTCCAATAAACTCCAGTTCAATACCCACGTGCTTGAATGCATAGTAGCAGAACTCGCGTACAGAATGCTGTTCGCCGGTGGCAATTACAAAATCTTCGGGTTTGTCATTCTGCAACATCAGCCACATACACTCAACATAGTCCTTTGCATATCCCCAATCGCGTAAAGAAGAAAGGTTGCCCAAATACAACTTATCCTGTTTGCCTTGAGCAATGCGTGCTGCAGCAAGAGTTATCTTGCGGGTTACGAATGTTTCGCCTCTGCGCTCCGATTCGTGGTTGAAGAGTATACCTGAACAGCAGAACATATTATACGCCTCGCGATACTCCTTTACAATCCAATGGCCATACAATTTTGCAACAGCGTATGGGCTGTAGGGGTGGAACGGGGTGTTTTCGTTTTGCGGCACCTCCTCAACTTTGCCATAAAGCTCAGAGGTCGATGCCTGATATATGTGGCATTTGTTGGCAAGACCGGTAAGCCTCACTGCTTCAAGCACACGCAAAACACCTGTGGCATCAATGTTTGCAGTGAACTCCGGAGAGTCGAAACTTACTTGGACATGGCTCTGCGCCGCAAGATTGTATATCTCATCAGGGCGTACTTTGCCAATAACTTGAATGAGACTCATTGAGTCGCCAAGGTCGGCATAGTGCAGGTGAAAATTGGGGTGTCCCTCAAGGTGGGCAATACGTTCACGATAGTCGACAGATGAACGGCGAATTGTACCGTGTACATCGTAACCTTTTTCTATAAGAAGCTCGGCCAAGAATGATCCATCTTGCCCGGTAATACCTGTAATCAATGCAGTCTTCATAATCATGTATTTATTATAATCTGCAAATATAGTCTAAAATATTGTCATTTAAAACTATATACATTTTTTGTATGAAAAAGTTTTGTTTCAGCCAGTTGCGTTATTGTTTTTATATGCCTAACCTTATCTCTTGCCTCTTATCTGCGGTGGCTTATTTCAATCTCGAATGTGCTTGCTGGGAGGCCTGTCTCATTCACAAGGTTGGCATCGGTATATGGCTTCCACGCATAGCGCACGCGCTGTGCCTTTTCAAAACCTTCAATGACAATGGTGTTGCCTTGGAATCTGATGTTTTCGCTTGGCACGGTATTCATAGCTCCAACTGTACCGCCAACTTCCAGTCCGCGCAAGGGTTGCCCGTCGCTTGTCATCAATTCTACCGCATCGCTGAACTCAATTATAATCTTGCCGTTGACAGTCTTGGCACTCACAGGTGTCGGGCCATGTTGTGCGACATGCGACATGCCATATGTCTGGTTAAGCGCGAGACGCGCAAGCCGCTGCCCGACGGGTGCTTTCTCCTTAGGGTGAACATCCCAAGGATCTCCCTTGTCGCTCGACACGGCGAGGTCGCAATTGGGGATGTTGGCCGCCATGCGGCGTTGTGAGTCGCGGAAATGTGGCCATGACGGACGGTTTATACTTGACAACTGGACAAAGTAGAATGGCATTGCTTCATCGTTCCATGTCCTGCGCCAACTCTCAACAAGGGTGGGGAATATGACCTCGTGCAACTCTACATTATGGGCATTCGATTCGCCCTGGTACCAAATAGCTCCTTTGATGGGGTAGTGTGCTATTGGCATGATACCGTTCTCGTAAAGATAGCATGGTTCGTAAGGATGGCGTTGCAGGTTGTTGTCGCTCTTTGCAATGTTCTGTTTTGCACGGCCACGGCACCAGTCCTGTATCATGTCATTCTCTTTCCAATTATATAATATGTCAACAAGCACGGGATGGAACTCAAGTGTCTTGCGGTCAATGAAAGCCTCGGCCGGTGTTCCGCCCACTGCATTGCATATCAGACCTACTGGAACATCCAACGAGTCTGCCAGCATCACGCCAAAGTGGTAGGCTACAGCCGAGAAATCACTCACATTCTCTCTGTTCTGCAATTGCCATGCAGTGGGCTGGTAGTAGTCGTGGTTATTTAGCTTTGCAAGGTCTGTGGAATCCCACTCAATGTTGTTTGTGAGCACGCGTGGTTTCATGTCATAGAGGCGGATGTCTTTGCCCTCTACATTGGCAAGGCTCTGCTCAATGTGTGATGACTCCTTGACCATGAATGCCATGTTCGACTGTCCCGAACAGAGCCATACCTCGCCGACAACAATGTTCTTGTAGGTGATTTTCTGCTTGCCGCATTCAACGGTCATCGTGTACTCTTTACCATCGGCCTGCATGGGTGAGAAACTCGCCTCCCATTCACCACGGTCATTTGCCACCGCTTTGACTCTCTTTTTGCTCAACTTTACCGTAATCTCGTCGCCGGTGTTTGCTGTGCCCTTGACAACAAATGGTTTACCACGCTGAATAACCATGTTGTCGCTGTATATTGCCGGCATCGACAGGCCGCCATAGTCATTGGTGATTGCCGAGTATACCTGCTTGGCAATGATTCCGGCTCCTTGGGCATTGGGGTGCAGGGCGTCGGGCATCAGGTCGGGGCGGTTGTAGAGGTAGCGGCTCAAGTCAATAAGCTCAAAATCGCCATGTTCTGCAATATCTTCTATCACCTCCTGAATCTGCCAATACCAGTCGCGTGTTCCGCTCTTGAAACGGCGGTGCCAGTTGAATATCGGGGTCATGCGGCATACATATACATCAACTTCGGGGTTTGCTTTGCGCAAGGCATTGATGATATTTGTGTAATCGCCATAGAACTCGTCGCGGTAGTTCGGCCAGTTGCGTGGGTCGGTGTCGTTCAGTCCCAGATGTATAACGGCAATGTCGGGCGCAAATTCAAGAGCGGCAGCGTACTCGGGCAGGTTGATGTAAGGGCGGTGCCCCTTGCTCAAAAGGGTCGCGCCCGAGTGTCCGAAGTTGCGCACCTCGTACTCCCCGCCAAGCATTTGCTGCAATTGGGTGGGGTAGGATGTCTCCCCGGGGTTCTGGTGTCCGTAACCGTATGTCACGCTGTTGCCGATGCATGCAACCTTTATTTTCTCTTGTGCTGTGGCAAGCAATGGTAGCACAAGAACAAGCATTAGAAGTCTCTTTCTCATTGTAGTGTAGATTCGGTAATCAACATGCGAATATAGTAATTAAAATTCTAATAGACAAAAAAGGAGCAATTCTCACGAACTGCTCCTTCTGTATCATGGTTTAAATTCACTTATCTTGCAATGAACTTCTTGCCGTTTTGTATGTAGATACCGTC
>JAFOCD010000120.1 GCA_017381475.1 Bacteroidaceae bacterium | reverse complement strand
ACTACTACAGTGCCGCACGCTACGAGGCCGAGGTACTCGATTTGCTTGAGAAGGAGTTCCCGCTCCACCCTACAATGCTGCTTGCAGGTGGCTCAATGATGTACATCGATGCCGTGTGCTACGGTATCGACGACATCCCCACTGTCGATGACGAGACACGCTCCATCATATTGGAGAAATACGACAAGGAGGGATTGGAGAGCCTTGCTGCAGAGTTGCGCCTGCTTGACCCCGAATACTACAACGAGGCCGACATCAAGAACCCCAAGCGAGTGATGCATGCGTTGGAAATATGCTACATGACAGGCAAGAAGTACAGTTCGTTCCGCACACGTACAAAAAAGCAGCGTCCGTTCAACATAATAAAGATTGGACTACGCCGCGACCGCGAAGAACTCTACGAACGCATCAACCGCCGTGTCGATATGATGATTGAGCAAGGACTTGTTGAAGAGGTAAAGCAGTTTGCACACCTCAAGTCACACAACTCACTCAACACCGTAGGCTACAAGGAGATATTCAAATACCTTGACGGAGAATGGACACTTGACTTCGCCATTGAAAAGATAAAGCAGAACACACGCATATACTCGCGAAAGCAAGTGACATGGTACCAGAAAGACGAAGGAATCACCTGGTTCCACCCCGATGACATCGACGCTATAATAAAACATATAGAGGAGAAAATCTAAGATTTTGATCTGACCCCAAAAAGTTGGACGGATTAATAAAAGTATTATTGGTAAAGAGTTCGGTATTGCACCGGACTCTTTCCTTTTAGTCTCAGTTTTATTCTGTCATTATTGTAGTAATGGATATACTTCTTCAGTTCTTGTTTGAAGTGATCCATATCCTTGAACTCCCGTAAATACAACAGTTCGGTTTTCATGATACCAAAGAAGTTCTCCATCATTGCATTGTCAAGGCAGTTGCCCTTACGCGACATGCTTTGTATGATACCATTGCGTTTAAGTGCCAGTTGGTACTGCAAGTGTTGATAATGCCAACCCTGGTCGGAGTGTAGCACAAGTCCTTTCTGTGGCTTTACTTTCCTTATAGCACTGTTTACCATGTTCATTACCATACGCAAATCAGGGCTGTCGGAGATTGTATAGGAGATTATCTCTCCGTTATACATGTCAAGTATCGGTGAGAGGTAAGCCTTTCTGTCGCCAATCTTGAACTCAGTTACATCGGTTGCCCATTTGCGATTAGGTGCCTGCGTGCTGAAATCACGCTCCAATACATTTGCTGCCACGTGACCTACCTCGCCTTTGTATGAGCGGTATTTTACTCTGCGCACAACTGATTTAAGGTGCATTTCCTGCATTAGTTTCTGTACTGTCTTGTGGTTGATGTCATACCCTTCATTGCGCAGTTGGGAACACACTCGGCGATAGCCATATCGTTTATGGTGCTGTGCAAATATCTCGCCTATACGTTTACGTACGGTTTGATATTTATCTGTAGTATCAAGGTGTGCTACATTGTAATAGTAGGTTGAGCGTGCCATCTTTATACGCCTGAGCATAAAGTGCAGGTCGTGTCCTTCTTGCCTTAGTTCTCGGATTGCCCCTGCCCAATCGCGCGCAGACGGGCTTCTCTTTCCTTGACTAAGGCTTTCACTTTTTTTAGCAACGCAACCTCCGTCTTTAGTTCTTGAACCTCTCTACGGAGGCGCTCAAGTTCAGTTTCCGGCTTTTGTACTT
>JAFOCD010000119.1 GCA_017381475.1 Bacteroidaceae bacterium | reverse complement strand
CTGTATTATACGGCTTCTTTATTGCCCTTAACTCTGCCGTGAAGCACGATGCAATCGTCCTCTTTGGCGGTGGGCAGGTTAATGATGCCGACAGCATTGTAGTAAATCTCGATTTTTTGTTTTCTGTGTCCGCTGCTCTTATCGGGAGCGTGGACGAGTATCTTATCAACCAAATCGTTTAGCATTTCTGCGGTCAGTTCCTCGGGGTCTGTGTACTTGCGAACGTTGGCGAGCAGTCGCTTCAAGTCCTTTAACTGTTCCTCACCGTTTTCAATCAAATCCTCGAGTTCAATGATCCTACGCTTTAAGCTCGCTTGCTCTTGCTCGTATTCAGAGGAAAGCAGATCAAACTTTGCTTCGGTAATTCTTCCCGTTGCTAAGTCCTCGTAGGTTCTCTTGAAAATCACGTTAAGGGTTTGGTCGCGTTCCTTTAAGCTTGCAATTTCTTTCTTGGCTTTTGCCACGGAAATCTCTCGCTCTCTGTCCGCTTTCTCAATCTCACATCGCACAAAGCTCTCTTCAAACTGTTGCACATACGCGAGCATACTCTTGATATGTCGGAACACCAAATTCATCAGCGTTTGCTGACGGATATAATGAACCGTACAAGAGCTTGTGTCGCTTCGATACTTGGAGCAATTAAAGAAATCCTTGCTTTCATCGAAGTATTTGGTCGTGCAATAATAGAGCTTTGAGCCGCAATCCGCACAAAAGACCTTGCCGGAGAAGATGCTGACCTTACCCGTTGCAGTAGGTCTGCGTTTGTTCGCGCGTATCTTCTGCACCGTTTCATAGTCTTGCTCGTCGATAATAGCGGGGTGAGTGTTCAAGAACACCATTTGCTTCTCAACGGGATTTTGGATGCGCTTACTGCTTTTGGCGCTCTTGTTTGCAGTTCGGAAGTTGACCGTGTGTCCGAGATATTCGGGGCGTTCCAAGATGCGTCCGATGGTGGCATGATCCCAATTGTAAGGCTTGCCCTTGTAGGGTTTGCCTGCCTTCTCTGCGGCATAGGCAGCGGGAGTCAAAATCTTGTCTTCGCTGAGCTGATTAGAGATTTGGGCGGGTCCCATACCGCTAATACAAAGCTTGAAGATTTTCTTAACGACCTCGGCAGCAACCTCGTCTATCTCCCAAACGTCTTTGTCCTCTTTGCTCTTGACATAACCGTAAGGCGGCTTAGAGCATAGAGGTTTTCCGCTTTCGCCCTTCATTCTGAGAGTGACGCGAATTTTCTTCGCCGTATCTCTTGCGAAAAGCTCGTTGCAGAAGTTGCGAATAGGTGTCATATCGAACTCGGTCTGTACACTGGAATCCACTCCGTCGTTGATGGCTATGAAGCGAACATCGTTATCGGGAAACACAATGTCGGTGTACATTCCCACTTGGAGATAGTTTCTGCCAAGACGGGACATATCCTTCACGATTACTGTGCCGATCTCTCCGTTCTCAATCATCTGCTCCATCCTACGGAAATCGGGACGGTCAAAATTCGTTCCCGAGTATCCGTCATCTACAAAGAAT
>JAFOCD010000012.1 GCA_017381475.1 Bacteroidaceae bacterium | reverse complement strand
GTAAAGGGTAAATAATTTGAACAAACTTGCATAAAAGCTGTTAATAGTTCTATATGAATTATTAACAGTTTTTTTATGGATAAGAAATTCTTGACAAACGAAGTGGGTGCACTTGTACCCGACAACACAAACTCACTTACGGCCGGTAGTCGAGGACCAATACTTCTCGAGGATAACTGGCTTCTTGAAAAACTTGCTCATTTTGATCGTGAGGTAATCCCGGAACGTCGTATGCACGCCAAGGGTAGTGGAGCCTTCGGTACATTTACAACAACTCATGATATTACAGTTTATTCTTGTGCCTCATTATTCTCACAGGTGGGCAAGAAAACAGATGTCTTTGTGCGATTTTCAACCGTTGCCGGTGAGCGTGGCGCAGCTGATGCAGAGCGTGATATACGCGGTTTTGCCGTGAAATTCTACACCGACGAGGGAAACTGGGATTTAGTTGGCAACAACACTCCGGTATTTTTCTTGCGCGACCCGTTGCAGTTCCCGGACCTGAACCATGCAATCAAACGCGACCCACAGACAAATCTGCGCTCGCCACAGAGTAATTGGGATTTCTGGACAATGCTGCCCGAGGCTTTGCATCAGGTGACCATTGTTATGTCCGACCGTGGTATACCGGCGTCGTATCGTCACATGCATGGTTTTGGTTCACATACCTACAGTCTTGTTAATGCAGCAGGCAAGCGTGTGTGGGTGAAATTCCATTTCCGCACGCAACAAGGAATAAAGAATTTGAGCAATAGCGAGGCTGCCGCCATTATAGCACATGACCGCGAAAGCCATGGACGTGACCTTTTCAATGCGATAGAGAACGGTGATTTTCCACGCTGGAAACTATATATACAGGTGATGACTGAAGAGCAGGCTGCGACATACCGAGAGAATCCTTTTGACATTACAAAGGTATGGAGCCATAAAGATTTTCCGTTAATAGAGGTTGGCGTGCTTGAACTTAACCGCAATCCGCAGAATTATTTTGCCGATGTTGAGCAGGCTGCATTCAATCCTGCACATATAGTTCCCGGTATAGGGCTTTCCCCCGATAAACTGCTACAAGGCAGGCTTTTCTCATATGGTGATGCACAACGCTATCGTCTTGGTGTGAACCATGACCAGATACCTGTAAACAAAGCAAAGTGTCCGGTACATAGTTTTCACCGCGACGGTGCAATGCGCGTAGATGGAAACAATGGTGCCGTAAAAGGTTACTCACCAAACAGCATTGGCGAGTGGAAGACTGCTCCTACAATGTATGTGCACTCGGCTATTGCTGGCGAGGCTATGCGCTACAATCCATACGAAGACCGCACAGATGACTGTTTTTATCAGCCCGGAAACCTTTACCGGCTTATGAGTGAGGATAAGCGTGTATTGTTGATAAAAAACACAGCCGAGGATATGATGCCTGTCACTGATAATATCAAATACCGCCATGCGGCTCATTGTTACTTGGCCGATGAAGATTATGGCAAGCGGCTTTCTGAGGCTCTTGAACTGGATTCCGATGAGGTTGTTAGGCTTGCTGCAATGAATGAAACGGAAAGACTTGCTGCAACCGTGACAAAATAAAAAAAATCGGCATCAAGCCGATTTTTTTATACCCTTAATCATGAAATATGCTCCAGTAATTATCAGTGGGATACTGAGCCACTGTCCCATTATCAGGGTCATTCCATCTTCAAATGCTACTTGGTTTTCCTTTATGAACTCTACAAAGAAACGGAATGTAAAGATGGTGAAAAGGCAATATCCCATGAATAGGCCGCTGCCCATCCTTGCCTTGTACTTCTTGTAAAGCAATAGTCCAAAAAGGAATATTATCAAATAAGCAAGTGCTTCATAGAGTTGGGCAGGGTGGTGTGGTGTTGTATTTTTTGCCTGTACGAAAACCACTCCCCATGGAAGGTCGGTCTCGGTACCTATGATTTCGCTGTTCATGAAATTGCCAATACGCACCATTGCCGAAAAGAATGGTGCTGCTATTGCTATGTTATCGAGTGTCCACACCATTTTCAACTTGGTTTTGCGTACATATAGCAACAATGCTATGATTACACCTATAACGCCACCGTGGCTTGCCAATCCCGAGAATCCTCTGAATTCTCCATCTTCCATAGGTATTATGATATCAAGCGGATTGCTCAGATACCTTTCGGGTTCATAAAATAGGCAATGTCCCAGGCGTGCACCAATCAGTATACCCAAAAAACAGTATATAAAAAGAGGGTCAAAGAGCTTTTCTTCAATATTCTGTTTTTTATAAAGTTTCTTTACAATGAGATATGCACCCAAAAGACCTATTACCCAACAGAGAGAGTAGTAGCGCACCTCGAATCCGAAAATAGAGAACGGACTGAGTGATGGATCCCAAACTATGGCACTTGGTGTCATTGGACTATTATTTAGACATTAAAACGGAAGTGCATGATGTCACCATCCTGTACAACATACTCCTTGCCTTCTACGCTCATTTTTCCGGCTTCCTTAACCGCAGCTTCGGAACCGTAGTTGATGTAGTCGTCATACTTTATTACTTCGGCACGGATAAATCCCTTCTCGAAGTCGGTGTGGATTACGCCTGCGCATTGTGGTGCTTTCCATCCCTTGCGGAATGTCCAAGCCTTTACCTCCATTGGACCGGCTGTAATATATGTCTGCAGGTTCAGTAGGCTGTAGATGGCCTTGATGAGGCGGTCGCAACCCGACTCTTTCAAGCCCAAATCCTCAAGGAACATCTGCTTCTCTTCGTAGCTCTCAAGTTCTGCAATATCAGCCTCGGTCTGTGCCGAAATTATAAGCAACTCGGCATGCTCGTCTTTGATTGCCTCGCGCACTGCATCGACATGCTTGTTGCCGTTGGCTGCAGATGTATCGTCTACATTACATACATAAAGTACAGGCTTTGATGTGAGCAGAAAAAGGTTCTTTGCAATCAGTTGCTCGTCCTCGGTATCAAAAACCACAGTACGGGCCGATTTTCCGGCTTCCAGAGCCTCTTTGAACTTCATGAGTACATCATACTCCAATTTAGCCTGCTTGTCGCCACCAACGCGTGCCTGTTTCTCAACTCTCTTTATCTTGTTCTCGACAGTATCAAGGTCTTTGAACTGCAACTCAAGGTCAATTATCTCCTTGTCACGGACAGGATTTACAGAACCGTCAACATGTACAATGTTGTCATTATCGAAGCAACGGAGAACATGTATAATGGCATCTGTTTCACGGATGTTTCCAAGGAACTGGTTGCCTAGTCCCTCGCCCTTGCTTGCGCCCTTTACAAGGCCTGCAATGTCTACAATATCACAAGTTGCAGGAACGATACGGTCAGGGTGCACAAGTTCTGCGAGTTTGTTCAATCGTTCGTCGGGAACTGTAATCTGTCCCAACTGTGCATCGATTGTACAGAACGGGAAGTTTGCTGCCTGTGCTTTTGCACTTGAAAGGCAGTTGAAAAGAGTGGATTTTCCTACATTGGGCAAGCCAACAATACCTGCTTTTAAAGCCATATAAATATCTGAATTTTATCGTTTTTAAAAAGTTCTGCAAAGGTAGTGAATTATTTCGGTACTGCGAAATGCAATATTATTTTTGAAAGAATTTTAAACAGCTTCTTAATGTGCTTCGAGCCAGTTGTTACCCCAGCCATGGTCGGCAATCAAAGGTACGCTGAGGGCAATGGCATTCTGCATCTCCTCCTTTACAATAGCAAGCACTATGTCGTGTTCACTTGGCAGTACATTGAAGTTTAGTTCGTCATGCACCTGGAGTATCATTGTTGACTTAAGGGATTCGGCTTTGAATCTCTTGTATATATTTATCATGGCCACTTTGATAATGTCGGCGGCACTGCCTTGTATGGGTGCATTCACGGCATTTCGTTCGGCATATCCACGCACTACAGCATTGTGTGAGTTGATGTCGGGCAGGTAGCGTTTGCGGTGGAAAATAGTCTCTACATATCCTTTTTCCTTTGCCTCCTGCTTGCATTTTTCAATGTATTGCTGCACTCCGCTGTATGTGGCGAAATAGTTTTCTATGAGTTCCTTTGCCTCACGGCGGTCAACATTCATTCTCTCGGCAAGTCCGAATACCGATATTCCATATATAATACCGAAGTTTGCAACCTTGGCCTTTCGGCGTTCATCTTTTGTTACTTCGTTGATGGGTTTTTTATACACCTTTGCAGCTGTAGCCGCGTGAATGTCATATCCACTACGAAAATCCTCAATCATATTGCTGTCTCCACTCAAGTGTGCCATTATACGCAGTTCAATCTGTGAGTAGTCGACCGACAGGAACTGGCATCCACTATCGGGTACAAAGGCCTTGCGCACCTCTTTGCCGTCCTCGTCACGGATAGGTATGTTCTGCAGGTTGGGGTTGCTTGAACTCAATCGTCCCGTGGCTGTGACAGTCTGGTTATATGATGTATGTATCTTTCCGCTGGTGGGGTTCACAAGTTCAGGCAGGGCATCAATGTATGTACTAAGAAGTTTTTTCAGACCACGGTATTGCAGGATATTCTTGACGATAGGGTGGCGGTTCTGTAATTGTGCAAGCACCTCTTCCGATGTTACATACTGTCCGGTCTTTGTCTTCTTGGGCTTGTCGACAATCTTGAGCTTTCCGAACAGGATATCGCCCACCTGTTTGGGTGATGCAATGTTGAATGGTTCTCCTGCAAGTGAATATATCTGTTCTTCAATGTCGGCAAGTCTTTTTCCGAACAGAATGGATGTTTCCTTCAATGCTTCAGTGTCAATGCGTGCACCGTTGCGTTCCATGTAGGCAAGTACTGGTACAAGTGGCATCTCTATGTTGTAGAACAGTTCCTCAATACCCTCTTTTTTGAGTTCCTCTTGCAATATGTTCTTCAGTTTTAGAGTTACATCGGCATCTTCGCATGCGTAGTCGCATACCAGGGTGGGGGAGACATCGCGCATGTTCCTTTGGCCCCGTCCCTTCTCTCCAATCAATTCCTCTATTTTTATTGTTTCATAGTTAAGGTAAATTTCGGCAAGGTAGTCCATTCCATGGAACAGTTCCGGTTGTAAGACATAATGGGCTATCATAGTGTCGAAAAGTCTGCCGCGAACTTCTATGCCGTAGTTGGCTAATACGGTAATATCGTATTTTATATTTTGTCCAACCTTCTCAATTTCCTCGTCCTCGAAAATTTCCTTCAAAATTCCAAGCCTACTCATCACCATCTCTTTTTCGGTCGGCATTGGCAGATAGAATGCTTCGTTCTCCTTTACAGAAAGGCTTATACCCACCAATTCTGCGGAAAGTGCGTTGGTACTTGTCGTTTCTGTGTCAAAACATACAGTTTTGTATTTTTTCAGTATAGGTACTAAATTGGTTATATCTTCTTCTTTATCAATGAGTTTATATGTGTGTTCTATGTCTTTTAACGCCAAATGGCTCGATTTTTTTTCTTCGCCTGTATCTTCGCCTGCAAAAAAATCAAAGAGAGAGCCTTGGAGTGAGTCTTGTTTTGTGCTTTTTTTGTTTGCTGCCGGAACAGCTGTTGTAGCTGCCGGAGCGTCATCGAAAAGTGACGGAGCAAAATTTGTTTTCATCACTCGCTCTTTCAAAGCGCGCAATTCATAAAAGGTGAAAAGTTTCGATAACTCCTCTTCGTTGGGAGCTTCTCTTTTCAGTGAGTCCATGTCAAGTTCAACGGGAACATCGGTCTTGATTGTTGCAAGGAATTTGCTGAAGAGAATCTGTTCCCTGTTATCCTCTACTTTTGTCTTCAATGCTCCTTTGAGCTCGGCTGTGTTTTCCAACAAGTTCTCAATGCTCCCGAATTGGGCTATCAGTTTCTGTGCTGTCTTTTCTCCTACACCTGGGCAGCCGGGAATGTTGTCGCTCGAGTCGCCCATCAGGCCAAGAAGGTCAATAACCTGCAGTGGGTTTTCGATACAGAATTTCTCTTTGACTCTTTCGGTACCCATCACTTCAAATTCCTTGTCGCCATACTTGGGGCGGTATATGAATGTTGTCTCCGAAACAAGTTGTCCATAGTCCTTGTCGGGTGTCATCATATATGTAATAATTCCCCTTTTCTCCGCCTGTTTTGCCAATGTGCCAATGACATCGTCTGCTTCGTATCCAGGAACCTCGAAGATGGGGATGTTGTAGGCTTTTATGAACTCCTTTATTACAGGTACTGATTCTCTTATCACCTCCGGTGTCTCCTCGCGCTGTGCTTTGTACTGCTCGAATGCCTCGTGGCGGAATGTAGGGCCTTTGGGGTCAAAAGCAATTCCGAGATGGGTAGGGTTCTCCTTTTTCATCACATCTTCAAGGGTGTTTATGAAGCCCATGATTGCAGATGTGTTGAACCCTTTGGAGTTGATTCGAGGATTCTTGATGAATGCGTAATATGCACGGTATATTAGTGCGTAGGCGTCGAGAAGAAATAACTTGTCCATTTGGAAGCTGTTTAAAATTGAATTAACAGTTTGTAAAAATACATAATTTTTGTCACTATCCATTGCTTTTTTATTACTTTTGCATTCAAAGAATGTTTTAACCATATACATGAGTGCAATGAGTCTTTTGTCAACCATAAAAACACCGATAGAGCAGGATATTGCCGATTTTAACGACTATTTCAAGTCGTTACTGAAAAGTGATGTCATGCTCATGGATAATGCCTTGTCTTTTCTTTCAGAGTCGGTTGGTAAGATGATGCGCCCCATGCTGGTGTTGCTGGTTGCAAAAAGTATCGGTGCTATAAATAAAAGTACTTTTTCGGCTGCAGCTGCAGTGGAACTGTTGCACACGGCAAGTCTATTGCACGATGATGTCATTGATGAGAGTGACAAGCGTCGTGGACGCCCGTCATTGAATGTCCGTTTTAATAATAATGTGGCAGTGCTTGCAGGCGATTATATGTTCTCAATGTCGTTGGGCTGTGCTGCAAAGACCGGGGATACACGAGTTGTTGATTGTCTTTCAATTATGGGACAGGACTTGCCTAATGGCGAGGTATTGCAATTTGATATGCAGCAGAAGGGTACTTACAGTGAGGAAAATTATCTCAAGGCGATATATTACAAGACAGCATCTCTTTTCGTTTGTTGTTGTGCTTGTGCCGTGTATACGGCCGGTGGAAATGAGGAGCATCTTTCCCGTTTCCGCGAGTTCGGAAAGTATGCGGGTCTTTGTTTCCAGATGAAGGATGATATCTTTGATTACTACAGTAACGATATTGGCAAGCCTACAGGTAGTGACATGCGCGAGGGTAAGATTACATTACCGGCACTGTATGTACTTGCAAATAGCAAGAATCCTGTTCTGGAGTCCATACGCGAGAAGTTGACAAATGGAATTTTTCTCGATGAAAAGGAGATAGAAACATTGATTGAAATTTCAAAGAATGAGGGTGGTATTGACTATACAAACAGTTATATTCAGCGTTATCGCAATATTGCAATAGAGTCTTTGCCAAATGATATTTCAACAGATCTCCGTAATGCTCTTGTTGCTTATATTGATTATGTAATAGCAAGGGAAAAATAATTAAATGGGATGTTGCGGTGGCAACATCCCATTTAATTATACTGTATTTTGATCAGAAGAATTTCACCTCTTCTCCAATGATTTCACTCAAGCATAGGTTTGCCAAACGGCTTGTTCCCAATCGGAACAGTTCGTTGTTCAACCACTCTTCACCAAGCAGTTCCTTTACTATTGTGTAGTATACAAGTGCGTCATGTACTGTGTTGATACCGCCGGCAGGCTTGAAACCAATCTTGTGGCCGGTCTTCTCATAATACTCTTTTATTGTGCTACACATTACATATGCTGCCTCGGGAGTTGCAGCCGGCGACTCCTTTCCTGTTGATGTCTTGATGAAATCGGCTCCTGAATATATCGATAGAATCGATGCTTTTTTAATATTTTCGGCTGTTGCAAGCGCACCTGTCTCAAGAATAACTTTCAGATGTCTCTCGCCACATACACTCTTGAGCTCCTGTATTTCGTCGCACACGCCTTCATAGTCACCACTCAAGAACTTTCCGACACTCAAAACAATGTCTATTTCTGTTGCGCCGTCGTGGACGGCCATGGCTGTCTCGGCTACCTTTATCTCCTGGAATGTCTGTGATGAAGGGAAACCTCCCGATACACATGCGATACCTACATTTTCAACCTGCAATGTGTCGTTTACAATCTTTGCGAAGTTGGGATATACGCATATCGCAGCAACATTTTTCAAATCGGGATATTTGTCATCGAACTCGTTTACCTTCTCTGTGAATGCCATGACACTCTCTTCGCTGTCTGTGCATTTGAGGGTTGTAAGGTCAATACAGTTGAAAAGCTGTTTCTTTACCTCGAGGGTGTTGTTCTGTTCTACTTTTTCTTCGATAAGTTTCTTCACTTTGGCGGCAACCTCTTCGTCGCTCATTGCCTTGCAGTAGTCATTCAACACAAACTCGTACTTGCTCTCTTCATCGGCGTGGTGATGATGTCCACCGCATCCGCAATTGTTTCTTTCACTCATCTTTGTCTAATTTTGGATTATTTATATGTCTTTTATTATCTCTTTTAGTCTTTTTATCGAAGTTTTTCTCAAGTGCTTCGGTCAAGTCCACTCCTGTTTGGTTGGCAATGCAAATGAGTACCCATAGCACATCGGCAAGCTCATCGCCCAGGTCGCTTTTCTCGTTTTCCTTAAACGATTGTTCGCCATACTTTCGTGCCATTATGCGTGCAACTTCACCAACCTCCTCGGCAAGGATTGCAGTGTTTGTGAGCTCGTTGAAATAGCGCACACCATACTCCTTTATCCAGTCATCTACTCGCTGCTGTGCCTCTTTTATTGTCATGTTCATTCCTTGTTTTTTGAATCAATGAATATTGTTACAGGCCCGTCGTTAAGCAGTCTCACCTTCATGTCTGCTCCAAAAACACCTTTCTGTATCGCTTTGTTTACCGCCAATTCCATTTCGGAACAGAACTCTTCGTATAAAGGAATTGATATCTCCGGCTTTGCCGCCTTGATATATGAAGGGCGGTTGCCTTTCTTGGTTGATGCCATCAGTGTGAACTGGCTCACAGCAAGTATATCTCCATCTGTTTCAATCACCGAACGGTTCATTACTCCGTTTTCATCGTCAAAAATGCGTAGGTTGGCAATTTTTTTTGTCAGCCAAAGTATATCTTCGCGGCCGTCGTCTTCAGTTATACCTATAAATATCAATAATCCACTGTGTATCAATGAAATAATATCTCCATCAACGGTGACTGATGCCTCTTTGACCCTCTGTATAAGTACTCTCATTGCAATATCGGTTTTTTCTTTGCGAATATACGCAAAAATGCTTTAAGATTCCCGCCATTCAAGTATAATTTCTGCTTTTGCTTTTCCTATTACGGCTGTGAGTTCCTCTTGACTTGCACTCTTTATCTGCTTTACGCTTTTGAAATGTTTGAGTAGTGCAACCTTGCTCTTTTCGCCTATTCCTTTGATGGTGTCGAGTTCTGATTCTATCTGCCTTTTTTTGCGTCTTTCCCGGTGGAATGTAATGGCAAAACGGTGGACTTCATCCTGTATTTGTGACAATAACTTGAATAGTTCGGTTCCCTGTTTAAGTCCAATTACATCTCCCTTCTCTGTTATTACCTCTGATGTTCTGTGCTTGTTGTTCTTCACAAGTCCCAATACTGGAATGTCAAGTCCCAGCTTTTCTTTTGTTATACTGCGTATAGCCTCCATTTGGCCTTTTCCTCCATCGGCAAAGATGAGGCTTGGCAATTCTCCACCCTCTTCAATAATACGCTTGTATCGTCGTTCTACAACCTCACGCATTGAGGCGTAATCGTCGGGGCCTGTAACGCTCTTTATAATGAATTTCCGGTACTCCTTTTTGCTTGGTTTCAGTTTCCTGAATACCACACATGCTGCAACGGCATCTGTTCCCTGTGTGTTCGAGTTGTCAAAACTTTCGATTATTAGAGGTAATTTTTCAAGTTGTAAAGCCTCCTGCACCTCCTTCATCAGGCGTGTGGCCTTTTGTTCGGGATTCAGTTTGTCTTCCTGCTTCATGCGGTCGGCTCTATACTGTTTGACATTAAGCCTTGAAAGTGCAAGCAAGCGTGCCTTCTCTCCTTTTTGTGGAACGGTTATGGTTATGCCGTTTATTGGAATTTCGATGGGGAAGGGGAGTATGATTTCCTTTGCTTGACTATTGAATCTCTCCCTTAATTCCACAATACCCATTGAAATCAAATCCTCATCGCTTTCATCGAGTTTTTTCTTGTACTCAATGGTGAATGCCTGTGTTATGCATCCATTGTTTATGTGCAGGAAATTTATAAAAGCATTCTTTTCATCGCTTTCAATCGAGAACACATCGAGGTTTGTCATCAATGGACTCACAACCTCACTTTTTGCTCTGAAGTTTTCAATAAGCTGATATTTTTCTTTTGATTCCTGTGCTCCTTCAAAATCAAGTTGCGATGCTTTTTCCGCCATTTCTGCGTATAGATTCTCTTGCAGAATCTTTATATCTCCTCTCAAAATAGATATGACATCGCTTATCATTCTGCTGTAGTCATCGCACGATATTTTGCCGATACATGGTGCACAGCAGTTCTTTATCTGGTATTCAATACAGGGTTTATATTTCCCTTGTCTCACACCTTCGGGTGTTATTTTCAGATTGCATGAGCGTAAAGGATATAATTTTTTTATCAGTTCAAGCAATGCATGCAGTGCACCGGCATTTGTATATGGACCAAAGAAGCGTCCTTTTCCTTTTTCTATCTGCCGTATCTTGAACAACTTTGGAAAATACTCATTTGTGATGCATATTGACGGATATGTCTTGTCATCCTTTAATAAAACATTATAGCGAGGCTGGTGTTGCTTTATGAGATTGTTCTCAAGTAGCAACGCGTCAGCCTCGCTGTTTACCACGACATAGCGTATGTCTGATATCTTTGCAACAAGTAATTTTGTCTTGAGTGTCTGTTGCTCTTTGTTGAAATAGGAGGATACGCGGCGTTTCAAGTTCTTTGCCTTTCCGACATAGATTATTACACCATTTTCATCAAGGTATTGATAGCATCCCGGCGAATCTGGCAGGTTGCTTACAATGCCTTTGAGGTATTCTGCTTTCTTCTCCTTTTCCTCCTTTTTCATTTTTTTATTTGCCTTCTAATGTTAACAGGCATTCAATGTCTGCATCTGCAGGAAATGTTTCCCTTCCCTTTAAACCTTCAAGCTCAATGATGAAATTTATCATC
>JAFOCD010000118.1 GCA_017381475.1 Bacteroidaceae bacterium | reverse complement strand
TTCTATTCTTCCAATAAAATATAGACGCTCTTCGCTCTTCTACATCTTACCAGGTATATAATTGTTTTATTTATTTTAGTTGCTATATCCCCTTCTAAAGGTTGGACATAGCTCTTTCTATTTATAAGGTTTTGAAGGATTCATAGACGGTGTTGCGATGAAGCAGATTCTTAGCTTATATGCTCATAAATCCTATCTTTTAGTAAAAGCTTCTGTGATTTTAAAACTTTCATATTATGACTGTTCGAAGGAGGAAGGTCAAGAAGGAAATTAGTTAAATATTAGTTATGGATTAGTTAATTTCAAATATAACTAATAGCTTGAATATCAACGAAATAAATACATAAAATCGTTTGCGTATTACATTTTTTTGACTTTCCTTTGCAGCCGTTTTCAAGCAGACACAGCGTTTGTTGACATAACATTGTTCTGTTCAGTTTGGATTGTGAATAGGTTAATTTTTAATAAATATTAATGGAAAGTAAACAAGTATTAGAAACCTTAACGAGGAGAGAAGTTGCGGAGTTACTGCACGTGACCAAGCAAACAGTCATCAACTACACCAAGAGCGGACTGCTTAAGTCCTACAAGATGGGTCGGCGAGTTCTTTACTTAAAGGAGGAGGTACTCGCGGTTATTAAGGAACAGCAGGTGTACCGATACAAGCACTGTAGTTGAATAAGTGAGCACCGCGCTATGCAAATTCCGGAATATTAAAGACTGCATAAGGTGTAAGTTCTAAACCTATTACCGCAAGGCCAAGTGGTAGCAGGGTCCTGTAGCCCAGAGGGTAAGGCCAGCCCGAGGGTTTATATAAAATGGTGGTACAAGCTACTGTAGTGAATAACATTGAGCGGTCTAACACCGCTTGAATATAAATTAAATATTATGACAGAAGAAAAGAAATCAACAGCTAACGAGATAGCGCTTGGTAGTCGCGCAGAAGACACCACAGTGAGTGAGAACGAGCATGCAGTAACTGCATCTCCAGTAGCTAACGGCGAAATATGCAAAGACACAGGAATAGAAGATGTAGAAAGTACTACGGAGACTGTGGCTGAGACAGGAGAAGATACGCTCACTCTCTGCTTGCGTGTGAAGAAACAACTTGCAGATGGAGAGGAAGTGCAACTTGTTGAGTTTATGAGCGCCGGACTACGCTTTGCAGACATGCCGGCAAGTCTTCAGAGAGCAGAAACCAAGAAGAACGTTTCCGACCTGGAGAAATCGCTTGTAAGGGCGAAATGTTTTTATCGTCCGATAGAGGTGAAGCCAGCCAAAGACTTTATAGAAGCAGGGCTCGGGACTCCGTTACGCCTTGATGGTACACCCATAAATATCGATGACGAAGACATTGATACTCTTTATGTAAGACCTGACGGAAAACAACGTTCGTGTGCGGCAGCAAACTATTTCTCAAAAAAAAGCAATATCGGAAAGGAAAACGAATTTGATATTCGCGTCAAGATGTGTCCTGCTCCAATTGCAGAGCTACCTACATATATCAGAGAGATACAAACCGCATCTGTATGGGATGAGAAGACAAAGCGCAAGACTACTGTAGCCTGCTTTGACAAAGAGGAATCAGGCCTTACACTTATGAACGAGATCATTGAGAGTACTGGAATGAGTGCACGAGGCGCCTTTAAGATTATCAACAGGCGAGACGGGTATAGAAAGAGTCTCTATGAGGATTCAGTTTCATCTGGTATCCTGCACAAAGACTTCAATGCTTCGCCCGAGGTTTTGGAGCGAGCTAAACACGATTGTGAAGTCATGAAGATCGCTTTCCGTTCAAAGCCCAAGTACCTCAAGAACTCTGCTGCGGTAGATGCGCTTATAGAGGTATATACTAGAGCTACCGTTAACCAGAACGAAGCGGTGGAGGAGTATCAAAAATTTCTCATGAGTCTTGGAGATGATGATTTCATTAAACTCGACAACGAGAAGTCGGTAGATGGTAAGAAAGCTTTGTTTCTTCAGCTTTTAGACGAATTTAAGAAGAAACTACTTGCAGACTCCTCTTTCATTAAAGAGGTTGAGGTACGTATTGAGACTGCAAAGCGGGAATACAGTTTTGTCGATAAAGATGTAAGGTCAAGTGCCACTAATGTCTCTCATGAAGCCTCCTATTTTTTAGGAGGCCATGAGGTAAAGGTTGCAGGACGTGAGACTAAAATCGAATGGACCGATAAAACCTGGAACCCAGCAACAGGCTGTACTAAGCATTCTGCCGGCTGTGCTAATTGCTATGCCGAAAGAGATTGCAAAAGACTGCAAGCAATGGGTAGAACTAAGTATGCCAACGGTTTCAAACTCACGTTGCACCCCGAAGCACTGAAAGAACCGTATACTTGGAAGAAACCTTGTAAGGTCTTTGTATGTTCCATGGGCGATATCTTTCACAAAGATGTTCCTAAGGATTTCATTGACAAAGTACTTAAGGTTATAGAGGATAACCCTCAACACACTTTCCAGATGCTGACCAAGCGTGAGAAGAACATGGCCGCGTACTTCAAGGGCCGTGCTGTACCAAGCAATTTATGGGTAGGTGTTACCGTAGAGAATGCCGACGTTAAACACCGCATTGATTGTCTCAGGGAAGTTCCAACTTCCAATAGATTCCTATCGATTGAGCCGCTCTTGGGGGAGCTGGGTGATCTTGACTTAACGGGCATCAACTGGATTATCGTAGGGGGTGAGAGCGGTAAAAACGCTCGTCCTATGGCAGAAACATGGGTTCTTGACATCAAGAGGCAGGCAGATGCTAACGGAATACCTTTCTTCTTTAAGCAGTGGGGAGCTTGGGGAAGAGACGGTGTAAAGAGAAGAGTTAAGGCCAACGGTAAATTACTGCAAGGTAAGATTGTACAGAATATGCCTAAGGATGATATAACTGAATAATAACCAGGAGGCGGTGAGAGCGCCTCCTGTACTAAAACCTTAATCTATGATAGAACTATATGAAAATAGTAGCGGTGATGTGATGCGGTTCCTGAATTGTAAAGTGCCCTTACCTCAGACATTTGGACTTCATATCTGCCCTAGTGGGTGTGGGGCTGGAAAGAGTACAATTATTTTGGAAATAATCAAAAAATATTGGAAGGAGGGAGTTGTAGTGGCAGTACCTACAATAGAGGCAGCAAAGGAGTTTCAGGACAAACTTAAAACATGGGCTTCAAGCTTACCGAAGACAGGTGAATCTCCCAGTTATTCAGTCATACACACTGATAACCAAACTGAATTGGTTAATTATAAAGAAGATCCGACCTCGTTGGCTAAATTTGATATTATAGTAATAACACATGTACGCCTGGAGATTGACCCAGTAGAGCTGTTTGTCAATTACAAGGATGGCAAAAGGCGTTTTTGTTTGATTGATGAGTTGATAAATTACTATCTCTCCGCTTTTGAGATACCAGAAAAGATTAAGCCCTATGTTACGTTTGTTGATAAGAAGAAGACTCATTTTGGCAAACAAGGAGAACTTATAGGTGCGAATGTTTACCGACACATCTATTCGGACACGGCACTGATGAAAGCCGCCCTAAGAAAGGATAAGGTAAAGTTATTCCCGGCAAAGAATAAATTGGCCGATTATAAGGAGAACGTAATACTGGAGCAGATTGCAAGAGAAGGGTTCGTTGGCCTGAAAAATAAGGTCAAAGATTTCTCTGATGAACTTGTTACGATACTCTTTGACGGAACTGCGGACATTATTTTCAAGCCAGAAGATAAGCGAATGATTCCGGTTGGTGGCTCAAAGTATAAATCGGATATAAAGTTTGAACAGTTTCCTATAACTATAAAGAGGCATAGTTCGTTGGAGTGGAACTTGAAACAGGTGGAAAAATATTGCAGTTCAGTAATTGAGCTTGTTAAAAGACAGTCAGGCAAAACTCTTGTTGTAACTTGGAAAACTATAGGTGTGCCAAAGAATGAAGGAAATGCTGACAAGTTTGAGGGGCTGGTGGAGAACACAAACTTCCCGACACTGCTAACGACAGCAATAACAAATGCTGGAGTTTCACCCGATATGTTCGCCGTGATTCATAGAGGCTCAGGTCAAGATAGAGGCAGTAACGATTATCGTGACTATGAAAACATTGTATTCTATGGTGAGTGGAATTTGCCCGACAACATTACAGGTGACATAAATTCAATGTTTGGCTGTAAGACCGACTTTGAACATTATATGCTTTCTCTGCTTGTTCAGACTGTATGTAGATTGGCGATAAGACAGCATAAAGGAATCGGCATCAAAGTCTACTATAGTTCCGATGTAAATGAGAATATGATGTACCGTGTTCAAGAGTATTTCAAGTTAAACTCCGAAAGTTGTTGTAGCATTCATGGCATCAATCCTCCTTTTAAGCCACTATCAAAGCCAAACAAGAAGCTACTGGTAGATGTAATATTTCTCTACTCTTTAGATTCAGGAATAAAGAATGCTTTGCAAGATAATAAGCCATACACCAGTAATATCTCATTAGATAAGCTTTACTCTGTAGTCAAAAGAGCTAGAAGAGAAAGAGGGTTGTATAGGGGGTTAATAGAGTACCTTAAAGAGAGAAATATAACATTAAATATAACATAGACTGTTTCCCAATATTTTTTAACTCTCTATAATATCATATATAAGAGAGAGAAAAAGTGGGGATACAATACCACCAGATAAACTAACATAAATTATGGGACATATAGATAATATCAGTGTAACAATAACTAAGAATGTGAAGGTCAAGGAGGAAGTGAGTCACTATCCTTTACTTGAGGTCTTAGCATCAATAAAGAATGGTTCTGGCAATTTGAAAAGCATCGTTTCCAAAATCCTGAATATTGCTGATAAAAAAGGCCGAAACTGTTTAAAAGAGCATTGTTTGCCGATCTTTATTCCTACAGGCGAGTTCAGCAAAGTCGCGGACGCTGCTATTTTTACATACAATGGCATTGTTTGTCTTGACATTGATGATATAAATGATTATGAAGCTGAGAAGAAACGCTTAAAGCAGTATCCGTCTATTCTGGGTATAATGAAAAGTCCTAGTGGCAACATGAAAGTTTTTGTTCTCACAGACTTAAAGGATGCCAGCCTGTATAAACCAACTTATCACAGACTTGGTGAAGTATTAGGGCTGGCCGGTAGAACTGACCTTAAATTCGACACTTCATGTAGCAATATCAGCCACCCATGTTTTTTCTCTTATGATCCGAGGCTTTATATTAATGACAAAGCAGAACCGATACAACTAGATGTTGAGGATCTAAAGAAAGTTAAAGTTGCACCTTCACCACCGGATTCATCATTATTGTCAAAGGCCACTGAAACTCCTGTAAAGATATTGAAAGATCTGAAGGATATAAGAGAAACCATCGTTGAAGAGCATACGCTGTTTGAAAGACACTATTCCATGTCGGAGGGGCAAAGAAACACTAACTTATTCATATTTGCCTCTTTCCTCAAGGATGCCGGTGTTCCCGAAGCGTATGCAAGAGATTACTTGGTATTGTACTATAGTTGTGATGGATTTGGGGCAAAAGAAATCGTAATAACGGTTTCGTCAGCTTATAAATAATTTGTAAATTTGTTAAGTAAGATATTTTAAATATGGCAATAAAAATTTGTTATAAAATTAGGACCAAGAAGAAGGTCAAAAGTGTTAAATCGTGTCGTAATGAGGTAACAATTTACGTTCGTGTTACTAATGGACGCAAGTATGACTATACTGTTGCGACGGACTATCTTGTGCCCTTATGTTACTGGGATAGTAAATTGGGGGCTATTAAAGATGGTGTTGTCTGTGAAGATGAGGCTATGGTGAAATTTCTTTCGGCTACTGCAAAAGACCTTGCAGAACTGAAGGTTAAAGTGTGGGAAGATGCCAAAAAATATATTGAATACCCCAAAGATAGGTTGCAGTCTTTGATAAATTCAGATAAACTCGATGCTATAAAGGAGGGAACGAAAATACCGAAGGATATGCTCGGATACCTGGATTATGTTATTAAGGGTATGAGTGATGGCAGCGTTCGCAACAAGGGTGAGAAATATAATTCCAACACAATTAAGGCGTGGTCTAGTTTCAGAAAGATGTTTGCGGAATTTTATAACGCACTTTCAGAGACGGACAAGAAACCTACTTGGGCAAACCTATCTGAACGTACATATATTGAGTTCGTTTCGTATTTGGAGGAGTGTGAATATATGCCTAGTACCATAAACAAATACATCATCACATTTAAAGCTCTTATAAATATGGCTGCAGAAAACGAGTTACATAGCAATCTAGCTCCTTTGAAGAAGTTCCATAAGATTAAAGTTAAAGATGAAGAACAAGCTGCCCGCATTTATTTGACCGACGAAGAGATTGATGCATTGTACAAGATGCAATTAGAGGAAGGTTCATTAAGATGCTATGTCCGGGATATATTTTTATGCGGTGCATATACAGGGCAGCGCATCTCTGACTACAATAATCTTACGGCAGACAATTTTAGAAAATCAGAATCAAAAGGTTATGATGTAGTTTCTCTAACTCAGAAGAAGACTGCTAATAAGGTTGTAGTGCCGGTGCTAAACTCAAATCTTCTTAGTATTGTAGAAAAGTATAAATACAATCCGCCAAGAGTACACGATGTTATTTTGAACAGAGAAATAAAGAGTATTCTTAAAGAACTCTCAAAGACAGTTCCATCTTTAGCCGTGAAAATCCCAACAGTGCTAACATTGAAAGAAAAAGATGCAGAGCAAAAAGGAACAGTAACTTTTGAAAGGGATTCTAACTGCCAGGTTGTGAAAGCGCGTTATGACCTAGTGAGTTCCCATACAGCTCGTAGGAGTTGCGTTACCAACCTCTACCTATCAAACAAATACTCAGTAGCTGAGATTATGAGTATTAGTGGACATAAAACGGAGAAAGCTTTTAGAGAATATATCAGATGTTCTGCCGATACAATCGCGGAGGGTATTATTGAAAAGTAAGTCAGGGAGGCCTATTTTAGGTCTCCTTGTACATTTTTGCATTTTCTATTATGCGATCAATAACAGCAGCTTCCTCATGACCAATCTCTGCTTTTACCTTATCTCTACTTAGGTTGCCTAAAGTGTCATCACCATACTCATAACCGTTAGGCTGCCTAAATATCTTTTTAACCATAGTCCAAGTGCCACGAGGTACCTTGTCTCGGTCAGGATATAATTGCATAAATAAGTACTTTAAAGTTCTGCATTCCACTTGCCAGGTTATTATTCTATTATCTCCAAAAGATGTTTTGTTATTAAAGAATAGACCTGTAAATGTTTCCTTGTGCGCTTCAGATATATAATTATTGGCAACTAAACTGTCCGCTAGATGCACCATCCGAGATTTTGTAAAACCAGTAGGCTTGGCGAGAAAACAATCCTTAAATTGTCTTTTTATTATTTCTTCGTTCTGAGAAGTTGTGCTAGGCGTTGTATCATTTAGATATTCAAGTATGTCTTTGTTCTCCTCAAGATACAAGAGTGTGGGCAGTTCTTTATTGTTTATATCACGAATAAAACTGTTTAAGTAGTATTTCCTGTAAAATCCAGTATATAAGTAATATAATGATTTGAATGTTTCGTGAGTCATATCCAATAAAGCGTTTGTTTGCGAACAGAAAGACGTTATGCTCATTTGCAACTTTAATGGGAACTCCTTTTGCATTGGAGCAAAATTATACCATTCGCTATATTTGAACAATAACTCTGATTCATCAAAAAGTGGATACGGTTTCTTAATACTTGGATTTTCAAAATATTCTAGATCAATCTTATTTCTTTCAGAAACAATTCCTATTAAATCACCTCTATTATTTCTTAAATCGTTATATGAGATATTGTTAATTACGCATATCTCCTGCAGTATTGTAGAAATCATATCTGTTTCTACAATAGTCCTAAGTATTCGAAGTTGCTTTAGGATATTGGCTATATGGATAAATGACGGCTTTTTGTATTGGCAATAAAATATCGCAAATCTTTCTTCTATATTCTCACATTCACTATTGCAAGAAACCGTTGTTGATATATTGCAAATCTTTTTCTTTAGTTCCTGAAGAAGTTCCTTATAAATTTCGATTTGTGGTAACTGAACCATAATTTTAAGTGCTATTTTTCTTCAAAAATAAGTTTTTTTGTTCAAAAAAAATCCAGGTATGTAAAAATAAATACAATAAGCTAAAACAATTGTTGGACATATGTTGGACAAAAAGAGGAAAAGAAAAACGCTAACAACTTAATTTTTAAGTCATTAGCGTTTCTGCAAGTGGTGCCACCAGGAATCGAACCGGGGACACAAGGATTTTCAGTCCTTTGCTCTACCAACTGAGCTATGGCACCGTCTTGTTTGCGAGTGCAAAGGTATGACAAGTTTTTGGTATGTGCAAATATTTTGATAAAAATCTTCAAAAATTTTCCGTATTTGTTTTTTTATAGTATCTTCGCAGTATCAAAAGTGACGGAATGTAGCGCAGTTGGTAGCGCACTACGTTCGGGACGTAGGGGTCGGGCGTTCGAGTCGCCTCATTCCGACACAAGGCGACAAACGAGCATTTTCGGTTGTCGCTTTTTCTTTTTCATTCTTGTAATTGCTTGAAAATAAGCGCATAATCTTAAGCACCTCGTTCTCATTTTCTGTTCGATAATTGCTGAATTCAATAAAAGCAACATTGTTGATTCTATACAATATAATTTCCATTATCTTTGTCATATTATACAACAATTTAAGATAGGCATTATGATTAACAACAAGCAATTAGGTCAAATTGGAGAGACTGCAGTAATGTTGGAACTCCAGAAAAGAGGATTTGATGTCATTAATATAAATATCTCTTACAGTAATTACCCCAAAGCTGATTTGATATGCATTAACGCAGAAAATGGGAAAAGCATAATGATTCAGGTAAAGACTGGCACAACGAATAATATTCTGACGGGGTTTGTTTCGGAGTTGGACGGTACGATTCCTTATATCAGGGAAAACATCATTGGACCATGGGTTTTTGTAAAAACAGACAAGGATGTTTCTAAGTTCGAATTTTATGTTTTGACACGGGAGGAAATTTTGGATTTAATAATATCAAGCAATAATTGGTATGTTTGTGGATGGAACAGAGAATTAAAAAGCAAACCAATTATTGGTGTTAATGTTTCATGGCTTGAAGGTGAAGGTGAAAAAGCCAGCGAACCTCTAGCAAAAAAACAGCACGGGGAGTACAAGAATCCATTAAGAGAAACCTCGAAAAATAAATGGGATAAAATTGAAAGTTTGTTGAGATAATGAACGGCGTTATAGTGGTAAGTTTATGTTGTTATACTCTACAAAGTCCATAATGCGCTCAAAGTCTTCTATGAATTTGTTTGATAATTTATAACTGGTGTCGACACAAGAGGAGGGTTGTCATGGCAACCCTCCTCTTGTGTTTACTTTCCTTACTAATTATCAAACAAACTTCTGTCTTGGCGATTTTTGCGTCAATCGCTGTAATATACTCTCTTTATTCTTGTGGAAACGGATGTGAGTACCTCGTATGGTATGGTCTCGAGCCACTCGGCGACTGTGGTGACGGGTAGGTCGTGGCCGAATATCTCAACTGTGTCTCCCTCCTTGCAGTCGATGCCGGTGACATCAATCATACAGACATCCATGCAGATATTGCCGATGTATGGTGCCTTCTTGCCACCAACAATACAGTATCCCTTGCCGTTGCCAAGGTGGCGGTTGAGGCCGTCGGCATATCCTATTGGCAGGGCGGCAATGTGTGAGTCGCGTCCAAGCACTCCCTTGCGGCTGTAGCCTACAGTCTCGTCGGCAGGGACATCGTGTATCTGCAGTATTATGGTCTTCAGTGTTGAGATTGGGTGCAGGTTCTTATTCTCCCCAATGGGCGAGATGCCATACAATCCTATGCCCAGGCGCACCATGTCGTGGTGTGCATCCTCAAAGCGCTCGGCTCCGGCACTATTGCATATATGGCGCAGTATCTTGTGCTCGAATGCCTGCTGCAAAGTCTCGGCTGCGGTGTCGAAACGCTCTTTCTGTAGTTTCGAGAATTCGTCAAAGAATGGGCTGTCGCTGCCTGCAAAGTGCGAGAATATTGAGCGCGGTGTCAAGGCGTTCTGCTGTTTGAGGATGTCAACGAGTGCCGGAATCTCCTCGGGCAAGAAACCAAGACGGTGCATGCCTGTGTCAACCTTTATGTGTACGGGGTAGTCGGTTATTCCTTCGCGTCCGGCTGCCTCAATGAGCATTCTTAGCATGCCGAAGCTGTAGACCTCGGGCTCCAGTTTGTTGTCGAAGAGGGTAGCGAATGAACTTGGCTCGGGGTTCATGACAATGATACCCGTTGTTATGCCCTCGCGGCGCAGCTCGGCACCCTCGTCGGCAACGGCGACGGCAAGGTAATCGACATTGCAGTCCTGCAATGTGCGTCCTACTTCAAGTGCACCGGCTCCATAGGCCGATGCCTTTACCATGCAGATGGTCCTTGTCTTGGGGCCTAGGTTGTTGCGGTAGTAGTTGAGGTTGTCGCGTAGTGCGCTCAGGTTCACCTCCAATATTGTCTGGTGTGCTTTCTTTTCAAGAACTTCGGTTATCTCCTCGAAGTGGAACGAGCGCGAGCCCTTTATCAGTATACACTCGTTCTGCATCTGTCTTATTGTAGGCGATGCAATGAACTGTGCAGTTGTGTCAAAGAAGTGGCATTCGATGGCTGTGCTTGAGAATGTTTCGGCCTGTGATGCAATGTCGCTGCCAATGCCAATGAATTTCTCTACATTGTGTTCTTTGAGATACTCAACGACAGTGCTGTAGAGTGCTGTTGCGCTCTCGCCGCTCTGCTTTATGTCGGCCAGTATAACTGTGCGTTTCAGTCCCGGTGTCATGTTGCAACGGCGTTCCATGAAGTCGAGCGCGATGTCGAGCGAAGCGGTGTCGGAGTTGTAGCTGTCGTTGATGATGAGACATCCGTGCTTGCCCTCCTTTACCTCAAGTCGCATTGCCACGGGCTCTAGTTGTGCCATTCTTGCGGCGATTGTCTCGGGCGAAACACCAAGGTGCAGGGCGGCGGCAAGGCAGTTGATGGAGTCCTCTATCGATGCGTCGTCAACGAACGGGATGCGGTAACTGTCTGTGGTTGCGCCATAGCGGTATCGTATGGCAGTGCCATTGTTCTCCTTTGTTATCGATTCAATGAACAGTGGGTTTTCCTGGTTTTTCTTTGACCAGGCTATCTGTTTAGCTGTAATTGGCGAATGCTTGATGCGCTCGGCCAGGATTGCGTCATCGGCATTGTATATGATGGTATCGCAGTTGCTGAACAGTTGCAGCTTCTCGTCGCACTTCTCCTGCAGGGAGCTGAAATTCTCCTGGTGTGCGCTACTTATGTTGGTTATTATGCCAATTGTGGGGTTGATGATCCTTTGCAAGTTGCCCATCTCGTTGCTTTCCGAGATTCCTGCCTCAAAGATGCCAAGTGTACTTGTCTCGTTCAGCATCCACACCGATAATGGTACTCCAATCTGCGAGTTGTAGCTGCGTGGTGAACGTGTCACGTTATAGTTGCCGGCGGTGAGCTGGTAGAGCCACTCCTTGACGATTGTCTTGCCGTCGCTGCCGGTGATACCGACAATGGGAATGTCGAATTTTGCGCGGTGCTGTGTTGCCAGTGTGTGCAGGGCTGCAAGTGTGTCATGCGTTACAATGAAGTTGGCATCGGCAAGAGTCTCAAGGTGCTCCAAGTTGCTGACCACGAAGTTCCTCACGCCACGGCTGTAGAGCTCGTGGATGTAGTTGTGTCCGTCGCCGTGTCTTGTCTTTATGGCAAAGAACATTGTCTCCTCGGGGAAGGAGAGGGAGCGGCTGTCGGTAAGCAAGCGTGTCACCCTGCTGTCGGGTGCAGCCAATCTGCCATCGGCATTCAATGCCTCTTTTATCTGTTCAACAGTATATTGCATTTTCTCTTTTCGTTTTCGAAATCAAGATATGGGTGTTTTTCTTCAATGGCTTCAATCTTCCTCAGCAGATTCTCCAGGAAATTCTTGTAGGCTTCGGATGTCGCGTCAAAGGGGCGGTGCTCCATGGCGCGCATAATCTGCTCGATCTCATTGTTCAGCCTTGCTGTGCTGTCATTGAAATAGCATCTGCCAAAGCATTCCCAGATATATCCTACTGCCATTGTCGAGGGGTGTACCATGTCGTCGGCATAGAAGCGGTAGTCGCGCAGTTCGTCGAGTAGAATCTCGTATGCCGGGAAGTACAGGGTGTTGTCGGGGTAGAGCGATAACAACTTGTCCGTGGCTAGCAAAAGGGTTGCCTTGCTCTTCTGGTTGTCGTGTGCTCCGTCGCGCAGGTGGCGTATGGGGCTTATGGTAAACATGAACTTTATTCCCGGGTTCATGCTACGGAACTTGTCAATTACAGCAGACATCGCATTTACAATCTCCTCGATGTCGAGCAGGCGGCGTGTGAAAGTGCTTGCCGGCAGTTTGTGGCAGTTACCCACAACGATATTGTCGCTCGCTCGGGTGTATGTGTATGCTGTTCCCAATGTGATTATCACAATGTCGCAGTTCTTTGCCGTGTCGTGTGCCTTTGCCAACCGGCTGTTTATGGTTTCAAGCAACAGTTCCTTGCTGTTCTGTGAGAAATCGCCATGGTGCAGAATGCTGTGCCACTTGCCGCCATGCTCGAAAATCTCGGGCGATGAGGCTGTGAACTCCTCTCCGTCAATGACTCTTGTGAGCATTGTGGCAATGGAGAGTGGGTTGTAAAGGACACCGAATGGGTTGGCCTCAATGTTGAACTTCCTCTCGGCAAGCATGGTTCCGATGTTGCCGGCAAAACATGAACCGGCAAGCAACAGTCTGCTTTTGTGCGTGATGCTGTGCTTGCCCTCGGGGAGTTCTATTGCGGTTCTGAATTGTGTCATTATACTATGGGTGCAATATCGGTTCCAAATTAGTGCAAAAATAATCAACTTGGTGGATAATTGCTGTACTTTCGCTCACAAAAAGCGAGAAAAAGCCCTTTACTTATAGTAAAAGACAAAAGATTTTGCTTTTTGTCCCGTTTTCAGTATATTTGCAGTTTGATAATAGCAGACAAAGTGTGCTTTTGTGCAATGGCGCTTCAGTGGCACAGTTGTTATGATGTTTTTTGAAATTTCAAATGGAAAAAGAGATAAAATATCCATTGCTGGAGAGCCTTGATACACCGGCCGACTTGCGTAAACTGCCCGAGAAAAAACTTGTGCAGGTGTGCGAGGAATTGAGGTCGTTCATCATTGACTCGCTGGCAAACAACCCGGGGCATTTTGCATCGAGTCTTGGTTCTGTGGAACTGACAGTTGCCTTGCATTATGTCTTTTCAACGCCCGATGATAAATTGGTGTGGGATGTCGGACACCAGGCATACGGCCATAAGATATTGACCGGCCGTCGCGACCGTTTCCACACAAACCGCAAGTTCGGCGGAATAAAGCCTTTCCCATCGCCCGAGGAGAGTGAGTATGACGCATTTGTTGCCGGTCATGCCTCGAACTCGATTTCGGCTGCTTTGGGTCTTGCCGTTTCGGCTGCCATGAGAGGCAGCGGCGAGCATGTGGTTGCTGTCATTGGCGACGGTTCGATGAGCGGTGGTCTGGCATACGAGGGCTTGAACAACCTCTCAAATGCCAAGAATAATCTTCTCATAATTCTCAACGATAACAATATGTCCATTGACAAAAGTGTCGGTGGTATGAGCCAGTTGCTCATATCAATGCACTCGTCAAGGGCATACAACAAGATACGCTATGGTATTGCCAAGGCCTTGAGAAAGGTTGGCATCCTCAATGAGCGTCGCGCCAATGCTTTGATACGCTTCAATAATGGCCTCAAGGCAATGCTCTTCCGTCAGAACAACTTCTTCGAGGGTATGAGCGCGCGTTATTTCGGTCCCGTTAACGGTCATAATGTGCTTGAACTTGTGCGTATGCTGCGCAGTATCAAGGATATGAAGGGACCTCGTATGCTTCATGTGCATACCGTCAAGGGTAAGGGCTGGGAACCTGCCGAGAAGAACGCGACAGTGTGGCATCAGCCCGGAATCTTTGATATTGAGACCGGAGAACGCATTGTAACCGAGGGCGAGTCTCCCCGTTTCCAGGATGTCTTTGGCGAGACACTGGTAGAACTTGCAAAGGAAAACGAGAAGATTGTGGGAATTACCCCTGCAATGCCTACAGGCTGTTCAATGAACAAGCTGATGAACGAATTCCCCGACCGCTTCTTTGATGTGGGTATTGCCGAGGGACATGCCGTTACATTCTCGGCCGGTTTGGCCAAGGGTGGAATGTTGCCTTTCTGTAACATCTATTCGTCGTTCATGCAGAGAGGATATGACAATCTTATCCATGATGCAGCGTTGCAGCGCCTGAACCTTGTCATGTGTCTTGACCGTGCGGGAATTGTGGGCGAGGATGGTCCTACACACCACGGTGCGTTTGACCTTGCATATCTGCGCCCTGTACCGAACATTACCATATCATCTCCATACGACGAGCACGAGTTGCGTCGTCTCATGTATACCGCAACGCAGCCCGATATGGGCACATTCGTGATACGCTACCCACGCGGCAAGGGCTCGCTTATAGACTGGCGTTGCCCTCTCGAGACTGTCAAGGTGGGCACGGGCCGCAAGCTTGCCGACGGCAAGGATGTCGCCTTCCTGACTATTGGTCCAATAGGCAAGCAGATGGAGACAGTTGTTGAAGAGGCTGCAAAACAGGGCGTGAGTGTGGCTCACTATGACATGCGTTTCCTGAAACCTATTGATGAGAAGATTCTGCATGAGGTGGGCGAAAAGTTCAAGTATATCGTTACTCTTGAGGACGGCACTGTCAAGGGTGGTCTTGGCAGCGCGGTTGTGGAATATATGGCTGCGAATGGGTACACGCCAATGGTGAAGGTTATGGGTATTCCCGATGCCTTTGTCGAGCACGGTACTCCTGAACAGTTGTACAAGGTTTGCGGAATGGACAAGGCGAGCGTGCTTGCTGCCATTATGGAGTTCCGTAATTTGTGATAGAATACGGTTTGTAAATAGATAAAACCTGATGTTATGAGAATTGTCATTGCCGGTGCCGGTGCTGTCGGTACACACTTGGCCAAGATGCTTTCATCCGAGAACGAGAATGTCGTTCTGCTTGACGAAAGCCCGGAAAAACTGGGCAGAATGGAGACTTCATTCGACTTGCAGACAATCGTCGGTGACCCTACAAAGATATCGGCTCTTACAGATGCCGGTGTGGGTGATGCAGACCTGTTTGTGGCGGTAACTCCCGACGAGAGCAGTAATGTTACGGCTTGTATTCTTGCCCATTATCTTGGTGCGGCAAAGACTATCGCCCGTATTGACAACTATGAGTATCTGCAACCGAAACATAAGGAATATTTTGCCTCTCTGGGCGTTGATTCGCTGATTTATCCAGAGCAGTTGGCGGCCGAGGAGATTGCAACCAGCATCAAGCATTCATGGATGCGCCAGATGCTGGAATTCGGTAATGGTGCGCTGGTGATGGTTGGTGTCAAGGTGAGGGAGAATGCCTCGATAATAAATATACCATTCAAGGAGTTGTCGCCCGATATCCCTTATCATATTGTGGCTCTCCAACGTGGCGATGAAACGATTATTCCGCGTGGTAACGATTGTATCATTCCAAATGACATTGTCTGCTTCATGACCACACACGATAATATCCCTTATATTCGTCAGATATGTGGCAAGGAGCAGTTCTCCGAGGTCAAGAGCGTGATAATAATGGGTGGTAGCCGCATTGCTGTGCGCACTACCAAATTGGTGTCGGATGACATTGACATAAAGATTATTGAGAGCGATTTGAACCGCTGCAACAAACTGGTTGAACTGCTCGATGATAAGGTTATGGTTATAAATGGCGATGCACGTGACCCGGAGCTGTTGCGCAGCGAGGGTATTACGCATACCGATGTGTTCATTGCCCTAAGCGACAACTCCGAGACAAATATCATTGCTTGTCTTGCGGCAAAGCGTGCCGGTGTGAGCCGTGCAGTGTCTGAGATTGAGAACATCGACTACATATCGATGGCCGAGAAGATGGATATCGGTTCGGTAATCAACAAGAAGAAGTTGGCGGCAAGTGCCATTTTTCAGATGATGCTCAAGACCGATGTGTCGAGTGTGAAGTGTCTTACATTCATTCAGGCTGTTGTTGCCGAGTTCCCGGTGAACCGTGATTGCTTGATAACGCGCAAACCGGTGAAGAGCCTCGGCTTGCCCGATGGCGCAAACATCGGTGGTCTTATCCGTAATGGTGTCGGTGTGCATGTAACCGGTAACACAATGATTGAACCAGGAGACCATGTGATCTTCTTCTGCATTGAGCGTGTTCTCAAAAAATTGGAAAAATATTTCAAGTAAGTTATGTTCCATCCAAAAGTCATATTCCGTGTAATTGGAATGCTGCTTTTTATTGAAGCACTTTTCATTTTGCTGTGTGTGGGCGTGGCGCTCTTCTACAATGAGAATACTGTGCAGCCGCTTCTCTCTTCGGCCGGTATTGTCGCGCTTGTCGGTGCTGTGCTTGTAATGCTGTGCAAGGGAGGTGAACGCAATGTCTCGTTCAAGGATGGTTACATAGTTGTCAGTCTGTGCTGGGTGGTGTTTTCGCTGTTCGGTACATTGCCTTATATGCTAAGTGGCAGTATAACCAATTTTACCGATGCTTTCTTTGAAACAATGTCGGGATTCTCTACCACGGGTGCTACGATTCTTGAGGATATTGAGGCACTTCCCAATTCTATCCTGTTCTGGCGTATGATGACGCATTGGGTAGGCGGTTTGGGAATTGTGTTCTTTACGGTAGCGGTGTTTCCTATGTTTGGTCTGAACGATATGAAACTCTTCTCGGCCGAGTCTGTGGGTCCAATGCGCTCCAAACTGCACCCTCGTATTTCCGTGACAGCGCGCTGGATATTGACTATATACATAGCTCTTACCATTATGTGTGCCGTGTCGCTGAATATTGCCGGTATGGGATGGTTTGATTCTATATGTCACTCAATGTCAACCATTGCTACGGGTGGTTTCTCGACCAAGCAGGCAAGTATTGCGGCTTTCAACTCCCCGGCAATCGAGTATGTTATAACATTCTTCATGTTTGTTTCGGGCGTGAACCTCTCGTTGCTATATCTGGCAATTTTCAAGTTCAAGCTAATGACACTTCTGCGAGATACCGAATTCAAGACCTATCTTATAATAGTATCAGTCTTCACCATTGCAATAGGTGCCGGTCTTTTCTTTACAACTGATGCAGGTGTTGAGGGTTCGTTCCGTGAATCTATTTTTCAGGTGGTCTCACTGCAGACAACAACTGGTTATGCTACTGCGAATTATGCCACGTGGATGCCGTTGCTTTGGCTGTTGTTGTGCGCACTCATGTTCTTTGGTGCCTGTTCTGGTTCAACATCGGGTGCCATGAAGTGTATCCGTATATCAATCCTGTTCAAGGTGGTATGGAATGAGTTCAAGCGCATTGTGCACCCTAACGCGGTGATACCGGTGAGAATGAGCAAGAGGGTAATCCCCACAGCTGTGCAGTCGGCGATTCTTGCCTATACTGTGATATATATCTTTATGCTTGTGGCTGGTCTGTTCGTGAACATGGCGTTTGGAATAGACTTCCTCGATTCCTTCAGTCTCTCTGTGGCATCAGTCGGTAATGTGGGCCCGGCATTGGGTAACTATGGCCCTATGGATTCATTTGCGACATTGCCCGATGGCGTGAAATGGTTCAGTGCGTTCCAGATGCTTGTCGGCCGTCTTGAATTCTTTGCTGTGCTGTTGCTCTTTACACCAGTGTTCTGGAAGAGAAGGTGATGGCTTTAAGGAAACCCCGAAATTTCAGACACCCCTTTCAATAGACAGCAATAACCTCTCCACATCTGCCTTTAGACGCAGATAGGGTGTTGCATCCTTGTAGTCGGTGTTCTTGGAGAGCATTGTCGCCACATCGCACTGGCTGTGGCGGTACGATGCCAGCTCGTTGCTGTACTGCTGGCGGTGATAGGCGTAACGCTCAATCTCCTCCTCGCGTTTGCTGCGCAGGTGGCGGCACACAGGTTGCATAATGCGCATGGTAACCCCGTTCATTATGTGGTGCCCCTGTATATAGAAATAGGTCTCATCGGGGCTGATGCCCAATGATGCAAGTTCTTCATCCAACTTCCTGTACTCCTCCTTCAGTTCCGGGAACTGCTTTTCAAGCATCTTTATATTGTGCTTTACGCGGTTGCTTAGTTGCTGCAAAGAGTATGCCGGGTTGCCTATGTTGAATGATGACAGGCGCACAATCTCGCAGAAGTGCAGCATGCTCATTGTCTTTGTGTCGCGGTGGCGGTATAACAGGATGTTCCAGACAAACAGGGGGTAGCAGATGCGCGAGTATAGCTTGAAGAACTCGTTGAAGTCGATTACATTACTGTCGTTCTGTGTACAGAGCACGCAAACCTGCTTCAGGCTGTCGGCGTAGCACCTGTAGTTCTCGATTGAGTAGGCGTATGTATGCAATATATATTTGTTCTCCAGCATCTGCTGCGATGTCGATGTCGCGCCCTGCAGCAGGTAGTCGTAGTCGCTGTCGACACAGGCAATCATGTTGCGGCCGTATGCCTTGCCCAGCATGTTCATCATGGCCTGTTTCTTGCCCTTGGTGAGCTTGGTGCGTGCAGGTAGCATAATCTCAAAATGGATTCTCTCGCTCTCGTACTCGTTGAAGACTGAACGCCAGAACGATATGTCATCATAGCTTTCTACATATGCTATAATGCGTTGTGCGGCTCTCTTTGGGCGCAATGAGTTGGCCGCCTCTATGAAATTTGAATTGAGATATTCTGTAAGCCTTTTCATATCTCAGTGACAGATAACTATTTTGTAATATCTTCCATTTCGGTCACTGCATCCATCCAACCGTCCATTATGATGGCAGGGGAGTGCGTGCATAGAATTATCTGCGTGTTGGGGTTGAGCGTGCGCACAAGGGTAATCAACCGCTGCTGCCACTCGATGTGCAGCGAAATCTCCGGCTCGTCCATCAGCATTACGCTCGGGCGGTTCTCCTGTACAAGGGCAGTGAGCAGTATCACAAGCATCTGCTTCTCACCCGATGACAGCATGTAGGGCTGCAATGTCTCGCCATATTGGCTGAACAGTATCTCATTGCAGTTGCGTACAATTGTCTTTGCGGTGGGTGCGAACAGCTCATCTACAAGATCCTGGAATTGTTTCTTCGGTTTTGTCAGCTCTGTGGCAAGACGCTGGTCGTCGGGGTTACCGCTTGTAAGCAACGAGATAATCCTGTTCCCGATGTTTACCTGGTAGTTCAGGTAACGACGCTGCAGGTTATAGAGCTGCCAGTCAAGTTCTGTGCGTATGTCGGCTCCCGAGACCTTCTCCAGCATCTCGCTGCTCATGATGGGGCGGTCTATGCTGCTTATCACATCAAAGTTTATGCTTGTGGCATCCTCGGGGTAGAAAGTTATTTTTACGCCATCCTGGGGACAACTTGTTATGCGTCCGTCGCGCATTATGTCAAGATGCCTTGCCGACCTGTTTATGAATGTACTTTTACCGGCACCGTTGTTGCCGCTCAGAATGTTCACATCCGGTCGCAACTCCCAATTGACATGCTTGCGGTTGCTCCAAAGCGAGTCAATCTCTATGCTCTTGATGTATTGTGCCATCTTCTCCATAATGCAATATCATATATCTGTTGCAAGCAAATTTATACATTGTTTGTGTAATTTCAAATAACAAAAAGTGAATTATGCTTAAATTTATAAAAAATCTCGCTCTGTTTCTTCTTTTCTCGTCCGTTTGTGACTATCTTTGAGCATGACCGGGCATTTCCCGGGACAATTAAATACTATAGCCATGATACGCATTTTTTGTAAGAACAACGGTGTTACAAGGGAGTTCCCCAGCGGTGTGTCGCTAAGGGAAATTTATGATTCTTTTGAACTTGATATGCCCTATGGCCCTATTGCTGCCCGTGTGAACAATGTTACCGAGGGGCTTGCGTTAAGACTCTATCGCCACAAGGATGTGGAGTTTATTGATGTTACCACCGATGACGGAATGCGCATGTATGTGCGCTCGCTCACCTTTATTTTCATGAAGGCAATGAACGAACTGTTCCCTGGCGAGACAGTGCGTTTCGAGAATGCGATCTCAAAAGGCTATTATTGTCGTAGGGATTTGCCCTTGACTGACGAGCAGGTAGTTCTTCTGCGCGAAAGAATGCAGCGTATCATTGACAGCGACATCCCTTTCAATAGAGTGGAGTGCCACACTGCCGATGCCATTGAACTGTTCAATAGTGTAGGGCGCGTGGACAAGGTGCGTTTATTGGAGACTTACGACCACTTGTACACAAGTTATTACGAACTTGATGGCTATATTGACAGCTATTATAACGGACTTGTTCCTAGTACCGGCTATATAAAGTT
>JAFOCD010000117.1 GCA_017381475.1 Bacteroidaceae bacterium | reverse complement strand
GTTACTAAACTCCCCACACCAAAAACTTCGCAAGCCTTGCACTGCATCTTTTTATTCACTAATTGTAATTTGCAGTGGAAACCCAAAGCGCATTACTGTGTTACATGTAAAGTATAAGGAGGACTCTTTACGAATCCTCCTTATATGTGTGTTACAGTACTTGTTAAGTGATTTTTTTTTTAGCAAAGCAGCAATATCATCATCTGTCCTACGAAAATTCTCAGGAACATTGCAAGAGGGTAGACTGTCGCATATCCAACTGCAGCATCACCGCCTTTTGTCTGCTGGTTGGCAAATGCCAAAGCCGGTGGGTTGGTGCAAGAACCCGAGATGACACCAATGAGTGTGTTGTATTTAATCTTGAAAATATAGCGTCCCACAAGGCCTGCGACAAGTATCGGGACAACTGTAATCAATGCACCATAGAGAATCCAAAGATAGCCTCCATTGTTTACAATGCTGTCCACAAATTTTTCTCCGGCTCCCAAACCTACGCACGCAAGGAACAGGGTTATACCAATTTCTCTAATCATGAGGTTCGCGCTTGTTGTGGTGTAGGTGACAACGCCCATTTTGGGACCGAAATAGCTCACAAGGATGGCTACGATAAGCGGGCCTCCTGCCAATCCAAGCTTTAGCGGTGTTGTCATCAATGTACCGCTGAGTGGGATGCTGCCAAGTATACAACCAAGTGCAATACCTATGAAAATTGGAATCAGGTTTGGGTGGTCAAGGTATTTGCGCTCGTCGCCAAGTATTTTCTTTACATTGTTGATTGCATCCTCGTTACCCACAACTGTTAATATGTCACCCACCTGAAGACGGATGTTTGCTGTTGCAGCAAGGTCAATGCCGGCACGGTTTATGCGTGTTATGTTTACGCCGAACTCTTTTCTTATGTTCAGTTTGCCAAGTTTTGTGCCGTTCAGTTTAGGCTTTGTGAATGTAATTTTTCGTGAAACGAGCATCTCTTGAGGTCTTATCCACTCTTGCTCAATCTGTTCGCCAATCAATTCTTTGAGATTGGTGTGGATAGAACAGTCGGCAATTATCAGCACTTTGTCACCCAAGCTCAAACATGTCTTGGAATCGGCGGCAACGCAGGTGTCGGCATTCTTGTATATGATTCTTGATACAACGAAATCGAGGTTGCTTCTTTTTCTTATCTCTTCGAGTGTAATGCCTGTGATTTCGCTATTTGTGACCTTCAACGAAATGCGCTGTATATTGATTTCATTGTTTTTCCCTCTGTCAAACTTCTTTTCACCCTTGTAGAACGATTTTATGGCAATCATGGCTAAAATGCAACCGATTACACCAAGTGGATAGGCAACACTGTAACCCAAAGCTATATTGGGGCTGCTTACCCCGCCATTCATGTCCTTGAACGCTGTTTCTGCCGCTCCAAGTCCCGGGGTGTTGGTTACGGCTCCCGACATTATACCGGTTATGGTGTCAGCACTTTCATTGGTGGTGGAAATGAGAAGAACAGCAATGAGGACATCGAACAATACAAGAATACAGGTGACAGAGTTCAATTTGAGACCTCCCGATTTGAAACTCGAAAAGAAACCGGGACCGACCTGAAGTCCAATGGAATAGACAAAGAGTATAAGTCCGAATTCTTTTACAAAGTGCAGCAAATCGTGGTCGAGTGTCATCCTGTAATGTGACAACAATATACCGATGAACAGCACCCATGTTACACCAAATGAGATGCCTTTGATCTTTACTCTGCTCAAGTAGACGCCTATACCCACTGTAAGTGCCAGAATCACCATTGAGTATGCAACACTTCCTTCTGTAAGCAGGTCTTTAAGAAAATCCCCTAAAAAATCCATATACAAACAGTTTTCTAAAAATTTTTGCAAAATTACTTAAAAAAATCCGCCCCTGTTTTTGTGATTTATTGTATATGATAATAGCTGTTATTGGTATATTCAATAGAAAGCGGCGATGGTGAAAATACACCATCGCCGCTTTCTATTGAATATACCATTATGTTATCGTCTTACTTCAAATTTCAACTTCTGTTCGCCAACTGTGGCAACGATTGTGTCACCGGGTTGCAGCGCGCCGTCGAGCAGCAGCTCCGAGATTTCATCCTCCACATAGTTCTGCAATGCACGTTTCAATGGGCGCGCACCATACTGTATGTCATAACCCTTGTCGGCAAGGAAGCTCTTTGCCTCGGCTGTCATCTCAATATTGTAGCCAAGTTCGGTAACACGTTTTACAATCTGCACCAGTTCAAGGTCTACAATGTCGATTATTGCATCCTTGCCAAGCTGGTCAAAGTTGATTATTTCGTCTATGCGGTTGATGAACTCGGGTGCAAAGCGTTTGTTAAGAGCCTTCTGTATCACTGCGCGTGAATACTCCTTGTCGCCTGCACGCTCGTCCTTGGCGAAACCGATACCGCTACCGAAATCCTTGAGTTCGCGTGTACCTACATTCGATGTCATGATGAGCACGGTATTGCGGAAATCGACTGTGCGTCCGTAACTGTCGGTGAGGCGGCCTTCGTCCATCACTTGCAACAACAAGTTGAACACATCGGTGTGAGCCTTCTCAATCTCATCGAGCAGCACAATAGAGTAGGGACGGCGGCGTACTCGCTCGGTAAGCTGTCCACCCTCTTCATAACCTACATATCCCGGAGGCGCTCCAACAAGGCGCGAAACGGTGAACTTCTCCATGTATTCGCTCATGTCAATGCGTATGAGGGCATCGGCGCTGCCGAACATGAACTTTGCAAGTTCCTTTGCAAGCAGTGTCTTACCCACACCTGTGGGGCCCAGGAACATGAATGTACCAATAGGCTTGTTTGGGCTTTGCAATCCCACACGGCTACGCTGTATAGCCTTGGTAAGTTTCTCAATTGCATTCTCCTGTGCAATCACCTTGCCGGTGAGCTCGGCACGCATTCCTTTGAGGCGTGTCCACTCATCCTGCTGCATGCGCTGCATGGGCACTCCCGAAATCATTGACACAACACCGGCTATATCCTCGTCAGTAACGGTCTGACGGCTGTTTGTGAGGCTTTTCTCCCACTCGGCCTTCATCTGCGCAAGCTGGCTCTGCATCTCCTTCTCGCGGTCGCGCAAGTTGGCTGCATTCTCAAAGTCCTGGTTCTTTACCGCCGCATTCTTCTCCTTGTTTATAGTGTCAATGAGTTTCTCCTGCTCCTCAATCTCCTTTGGAACAACTATGTTTGTTATGTGCATCCTTGCACCGGCCTCGTCCATGGCATCGATTGCCTTGTCGGGGAAACAGCGGTCTGTGATGTAGCGGTCTGTCAATTTGACACACGCAAGCAGGGCATCGTCGGTATATGTGACATTATGATGGTTCTCATAACGCTCCTTGATGTTCTTCAATATGGTATATGTGTCCTCAACCGATGTGGGTTCAACAAGCACTTTCTGGAAACGGCGCTCAAGCGCACCATCCTTCTCGATGGTCTTGCGGTACTCGTCAATAGTTGTTGCACCAATGCACTGTATCTGTCCGCGTGCAAGAGAGGGTTTCAGGATGTTTGCTGCATCCATTGAACCCGGTGTAGAGCCGGCACCAATGATGGTGTGTATCTCGTCAATGAATATGATGATGTTCGGGTTGTTCTCAAGTTCGTTGATAATGGCTTTGAGACGCTCCTCGAACTGTCCACGGTACTTTGTACCTGCCACAACGGCAGTCATGTCAAGTGCCACAATGCGCTTGTCAAAGAGCATGCGCGATGTCTTGCGCTCAACGATGCGCTGTGCAAGACCTTCCACGATTGCCGACTTTCCAACACCCGGCTCACCAATGAGAATAGGGTTGTTTTTCTTTCTGCGGCTCAGAATCTGCGATATGCGCTCAATCTCTTTCTCGCGTCCCACTACAGGGTCAAGCTTGCCCTCGGCAGCAGCTTTTGTCATGTCAACACCAAAGCTGTCAAGCACAGGTGTGTCATTCGACGGCTTTGACTGTGGCTTGCTCTGGTAGGCCTGCTGTGTGTTGCCACTGTTGCCGTTTGGCAAGGTCTCCTCGTCATCGTCCTGGTCGGTGAAACCAAAGCCACCGGTGATATTGTTGTTTGTGTCGGGCATCTTTGTCTTTATGATGTCCGTTACTTTCTGGTATGTGACATTGCTGGCATCGAGTATGTCATATGCGACATTGTTGCGCTCGCGCAATATGCCCAACAATAGGTGCTCGCTGTCGGCATGTACCTTTCTTGAACGCGCCTCAAGAGTCGCAAAACGCAGTATTCTTGCAGTGCTCAGGCTCATCTCTACATCGTCGCTGTATGGCGCGTCGAAAGTAGTAGCGTCGGTCACGCGCTCCTCAATACGCTGCTTTATTTCCATTATATCCACTTCCATTCCGCAGAGAATCTCCACTGCGCTGCATTTCTCCTTGCGGAAGATGCCCAGCAGCAAATGCTCCGGGTTTATGGTCTTGCTACGGAGTCGTGTTGCCTCCTCCTTGCTCAACGATAGTATCTCCGATATTTTTTCCGAAAATTCATTTCTCATTTCTTAGTCCTCCAATTTTGAATATTCGTGTCCAGTTGTTTTTCAGGACGCGAAGTTAGTTGATAAAATGCAACTAATTCAACCTTTTTACATAAAGTATCTTACAAAAACCGTGCCAAACTATTAAAAATGATGAAAAAATATCGTAAGGCAAACAAAATGGCTGTAAAAAAGTAGTGTAGTGGGTTTATTTTATGATTTCTTGCCAAGAATAACACAATTTCCTTGTTTTTTTTGTAATTTCGCGCTTTGGAAGCACATTTTTATATATATAATGTGCGAAAATAGAATGTAATAAACTAAAATCTATACAATAATGTTCAGAACAAAAACTTGCGGCGAACTCAGGTTGGCCGATGTAAATGCAACAGTTACCCTCAGCGGTTGGGTACAGCGTGCACGCAAGATGGGTGGTATGACATTCGTTGACCTTCGCGACCGTTACGGTGTGACCCAGCTTGTATTCAGCGAGGATGTAAATGCCGATTTGTGCGAGAAGGCTTCGCACCTTGGCCGTGAATATGTAATCCAGGCAACAGGCGTTGTAAGCGAGCGCCAGAGCAAGAATGCCAATATCCCAACAGGTGATATTGAGATAATCGTGAGCGAGCTCAACATCCTCAACGAGGCTGCAACACCTCCTTTCACCATTGAGAACAACACCGACGGTGGCGATGACATCCGCATGAAGTACCGTTATCTCGACCTCCGTCGCGAGGCAGTGCGCAAGAACCTCGAGCTCCGTCACCAGATGACAATGGAGGTTCGCCGTTACCTCGACTCATTGAACTTCATTGAGGTTGAGACACCAATGCTCATCGCATCTACCCCCGAGGGCGCACGTGACTTTGTTGTTCCTTCACGTATGAATCCAGGCCAGTTCTACGCTCTGCCACAGAGCCCACAGCTCTTCAAGCAGTTGTTGATGGTGTCTGGTTTCGACCGTTATTTCCAGATTGTAAAGTGTTTCCGCGACGAGGATCTGCGTGCCGACCGTCAGCCCGAGTTTACACAGATCGACTGCGAGATGAGCTTCGTTGAGCAGGAGGATGT
>JAFOCD010000116.1 GCA_017381475.1 Bacteroidaceae bacterium | reverse complement strand
TGGGCGGCCGATACGGCGGGACAGAGCCAACGAAAGGTCCTGATTGTCGGCAAGCTTGTAGGTGCCGGACAGGCTTGGAGCAAAGAAGAAACTATTATTGCGCTCCTCTATTGCATCATGATTGCTATGAAGCGTTACGGTCGAGAATTCGCCTCGTAAACCTACCTTATAACTGAACTTCTTTCCGATACGTGAGGCAAACGTAGCGTATGCGGCAGGTACCAGTTCCGTATGAAGCATGTCTTTGCTCATCTCGTCAGAATACATCCATTCATTGCCCGAAAGTTGATAAAACTCATGATATACGTCATTACGACGATAGGTAAGCTTTGCACCGGTTGCAAGCGTTCCTGCTTTGAACTTATGCTTGTAGTCGGCCTGAATGGTCGGGATAAATGGGCTTCCCCCTGATACCGAGCGATTGTTTTCTATGCCATTTACCCAATAATGGGATGGACGTTCGCCCCAAATCTTAGACACCGAGCTGCGGACCGTGATGTCGGACACGTCGGGCTTGATGATATGGGTATAAGCAACTGAGGCTTCGATATTCTTCCGGTTCCAGGTTACATCATTGTGGCGGAACTCCTCATGGTCGACAAAGGTATTATGTAAATCCTGCTTGATGTTCAGGCGAGGGATAATCGCTTTCGCATCCACGCTCAAACGATTGCGTGGGTTGATTCGGAAGTCGGCACCCAGCGAAAGGTTGTTGTTGAAAGTGTAGCGGGTAGATTGCATCTGCTGGAACACTTCATACCCCGTGCCATGTACCTTGCGATTGAGTGTTGAGTTTATTACATCGTCTTCATATCTGGTATTGTAGCTGAAACGCCACGATGACTTTTCTCGATTACTGGACAGCGATATATTACCATTTACATAATGGTTGAATCCATAGTTGGCGGCCAACATTCCACTAAATCCTTCTGCCCGCGAACGTTTTGATATGATGTTGATGATACCTCCTGTACCGCCTGCATCATGCGATGCATCGGGGTTGGTTATCACTTCAATGCTCTGAATGTTTGCAGCTGGAATTGTAGACAGGTCGCTCGCTGTTGTTGGCACACCATCCATCAGGACGAGGATGTTCTTGTTTCCACGAATCGCAATTTCGTCGTTAGTGATGCTCACTGAGGATGCTGAACGAAGCACGTCGATAGCCGTTCCCTTGCTCGATGCCATATTTGCCGAACCATTGATGGTTGTATGCTCTACGGTCGACTTTTGTGCTACTTCTTTACCTGTAACAACAACTTCGCCTAACGCTATGGCATCTTCTTTTAGGGCAATAACTCCCAAGTTGATGCGTGGCTTGTCGGGCGTGATTCGGCCTTCAAATTTAGCATAACCTATAAACTTAACCGCCAAACGATATTCGTTGCTTGACTGGTTTATTTTCAGCAAAAACTTGCCATCATTGTCAGTAATAACACCGGTAAGAGGAACTGATCCGTTATAAATGGCTACCGAAGCATACGATACCGGATTTTGTTTTTCATCTATGACCTTTCCGCTAATACTGCAAATGGCACGTTGAGCAAGCACCGTAATAGGAGAACAAAATAGCATCAGTAATGCTGTAATCAGTTTTATAGGAACGAATCTGATATTATCAATCATGTCTGTTGTTCATTTTATTCACGATGAAACATGTAGAACTATTTAATTATGAGAATCTTATGATCAAAAAGGCAGAAAATTTTCTTACTTGTTCCGCGGTAGAAAAATCCGCCATTTTTGCCGTTCCAACGTTCGTTCTCAAGAGTCATGGAAAAACTGTGATTGTTTCACGAACCCACTCTCGCGCGCTGCATGCATATGCAAGCAT
>JAFOCD010000115.1 GCA_017381475.1 Bacteroidaceae bacterium | reverse complement strand
GCGCTCATTGGGAGTGTCGTATGATAATGTGGAGATATATACACAGGAAGGCGGCGGAACCCAAAAGACGAACGTCAATACTATCATCATGGCAATAAGCAAAAAAGAGAGTGATGAATTATACCAATTATGGAGCGACTATGAGGATTTGTTCAAGGCCGCTATCAATGAAAAGAATAGGCAAGATGACGATGACTGCGATGGTGACAACAGTAGCAACACGAACAAACGTGTCCGCTACGAATATAAGGGACAGCCTTTTACAATGGGGCGTCTTGTTGAGGCCGTTATTCTTGACCATCTGCCAGAATACTCGACAGACAAAATGAATCAGCTTTTCAAGGATGTTGTAAACTGTGGTATCGTAACCACAAATCCCAAATCTTCTTACTTTGAGAGGATTGAGGAAATTAAGACAAAAGACGTTTGTCGCATTTGTGTCTTTAAGCAATGGACTGAAAGCGGACAATATCAGTTCAGCGATTTTTGCAATAAAGTCAAAGAATTGGGATGGTATGAAGTGAAAGAGTACAAGGAAGAACAGATTTCACCGGAGGATTCTCTGAAGTTGGTTGAATTCTACACAAAACATGAAAAACTGCTGACAACAGCAATGGAGGTCATACGACGCGAACACAAAGATGGCATCGGAAGCGATGCGAGAGCTTTGCTAAAACGGACAAAGAGCCATCGTAACCGTAGCACATATTGTGTAACTCTTCATGCCAACAACCAGACGCTTCGGAATCTGTCATGGGGACGTTTGGTGCTGACAGTACTACAAGATTATGCATCCGAGGAGTCTTCTACAATCGATAATCTAATTAAAACTTTTGCTCTACCTAAAAACGTGTTGAGAATTTATAAAAAGGATATTTCTTCTGGTTATTTCGACAAAGATGTGGATATGATATCTCTTGCAGATGACTCCAGATGCCTTGTAAAGAAAGGGTGGAAGATTAAAGATTTACAAACGTTTATTGAAGCAGCAAAAGGTGTGCAGTATCGTATAGAAGAAGAAATTAAAGAAAAAGTGCGAGAAGCCGGGTAAGCAACCGACAAAATCCCTATAATGTATTTAACGTGAGTTCGACGAATTCAAAATAGAGTAAGCTGTGTATCTAATGTCCTTTGTACATTGATACACGGCTTTTTCGGAAACATACAATATGCGGCAATAGCTCCCAACATGTTTACGATAAAATTGTCAAAGTTCAAAAAGGTTAAAATTGCGAGTAAGTGAGTGTGTGGAAACTTATTTACACACAAAGCGAGCGGGCGAAATTTCAAGGAATTTAAAATGGCAATACATCAATAGCTATATCCCAAACTTAAAGCAAACGGAATTATCCACCTCTTTTTGCGACAGAGCCCAAATTACATTCCTTTTTTTAAAAAAACTGCCCCTTTAGACGAACTTGTAGGGGCAGACCGGTGTGTCTGCCCAGAATGAACCCTAATTGTTATACCGATTGAAAATGGAGGTAAGCCTCTTACTTCCTGAGTGTAAACTCGAATTTCAAACCACCACCCGGGCGGTTGGTGACATTTATGCCACCGCCGTGGAACTGCTGGGCGACTTCATGATAAACATATCACAGGACCTTGAAAGAGGCTTTGCATGTAAATAATCTATTGTGTCCGGAAATGTAAATTGCAGATGGAAATGTCTGCAATTTTTTGTTTGTTTTTTTATAAAAGTATATATACATTGCGCTCACTGTAAAATGTTCAAGCAAATTTAACATTGTTTTGCTCGTTTGTGCTATATTTGCAATAAGTTCCGTATAAGGTTTGGGAACTGTCAATAATGTCTCATGTAGGCAAAACGAAAATGTTTACTGAAAACATACAATAGTTGCAGAGATGAAAAATGCACTAAGATATCTGCTCCCCCTGCTGTTTGTCGCAATGTTTTTTCTTTGCGGTGCGGACGAGTGTGCTCCGATTCTTAGGACAACTGAAACTGTTGCAGTGAATTCTGATGACGATTCGCAATCCTTGGAGTCAAAGGAATCTTTTGCTGCCGAATCTGATTTGCAACTTCCTCGTCGCTTGTCGGGTGTGTCTGCTCCTCGTTTGCAAAGTGCTGTAAAAAGAACCTGCAATACATACAAGGACAATCTCGAATTTTTAAAAGCCGGTAAGGTCGTTTATGTAGGCTTTGAAAGTTTTCTCTATAAGGAATCCCTAAATATCGGGTATCTGTTTGTTGAGCCTTGTTACAGGTTAGTAAGGCTTGGCAAACTTGTTATTTAGCCAAGTTGATAATAGAATTTATTGCGACATTTTGCCATAATGGCAAGGTGCCGCATTACTTGTCGTGTATGCAGGTAAAACTATTTTTTATTATTAAAAACTAAATGAAAAACAAAATGGAAAAGAAATTTATTAGAGTTCGCTCTGCCAAAGATATCGTGATATTTTCTCTGCTTATAATTGCCGGTTGTATATTAGCCGTAATTCCGGGAACAGATACTCTTAACTTAGGAGGGTATTGTCTAATAGTGATAGGTGCTGCTTTGGCATTGTTTTTGAAGAGTGGTTATAGGAATGTGGACACAAAGGAACTTTATGCGAGGAAAGAGTTTTTGTTCCCAAAAGAGATGAAGGTTGCAATCTTGACTGCATTGTTTTCAAATCCCAATTCTATTGAACTCTCTAAAAACGGAGATAGTCAGGCTTTGAAATTGGAACTTTTTTATAACAAGACTTCAGGCAAGGCTTATCTTCAACTGTTTGAATATATACCTTACCAGTACGAGGTGTGTTCCGAAATCTATGAACATGAAATAAGCAAGGTTGATAAGCTATTATTGTAAAATGGAGTATGTAATTCTTTTAGCATCATTGGTCGGTATTGTATTTGGTGCCGACTATTTGGTTACAGGTTCAGTGTCACTTGCCAGGAAATATGGTGTGTCCGACTTCGTTGTAGGAGCTGTAATCGTGGGAATGGGTACATCTATGCCTGAATTCGTTGTCAGTTTTATTGGTGCGCTAAATGACAATTCTTTTTATTGGTCTTTTTTATGAAAGACTTTGTGCCAACAAGTGATTGTTGAGTATTATTGTTGTTGAATATCGCATTGTTCTTTACATTCGATAAAGGACAATGCGATATGTTTTTAGCTTTCTTCGATTTTGTCTCTTTTTCTTAAAATCTTTTAAAGAAATAATATGAATATTAAATATAAAACCTTAATTTTGTAAATTATTGTAGTATGCCGTGAAATTGGAAAAAAGTACATTTAAAAAAAGGAAACTCCAATCCGATTTTTATGGTTAACTTTGCATTGCTTGAAAGGAATTAAATAAAAACTTTATATATTATGGAAAATAAGATTCAGGAATTGACCGAGAAAATCTATGCCGAGGGTGTGGAGAAGGGTAAGGCCGAGGCTGATCGCCTTGTTTGTGAGGCGAAAGAGAAGGCTGCCGAGATTTTGAAGAATGCTCAGACCGAGGCTGATGCCATTGTGGCTGCTGCCGAGAAAAAGGCCGAGGAACTCGATGCGAATACCCGTTCCGAGATTAAGCTATATGGCGCGCAGGCTGTTGGTGCATTGAAATCGGAAGTTGCAACAGTTGTAACCGATAGCATTGTTAAGGCTGCCGTTAAGGATGCGCTTGCAGGCGATTCAGTAAAGGCAATGCTCGTTAAGATTGCCGAGCGTTGGAGTGCCGATGAGGCTCTTGTAATATCTACAGCCGAGGCCGATGCCTTGAAGGCATATTTCGCAAAGAACGCCAAGGCATTGCTCGACAAGGGTGTTGAGATCAAGCAGGTCAATGGCCTCAAGACATCGTTCTCAATTGCTCCTGCCGACGGCTCATACAAGGTGAATTTCGGTGAGGGCGAGTTTGAGGCTTTCTTCAAGTCTTTCCTTCGTCCCCAGATGGTAGAACTTCTTTTCTAATAAATAATAGATGGCTAACTACTATTGTCAGGTAGCGGGTTTGCCCGATGTGGCCTTTGATGGCAGCAAGGTGGCATATAGCGTTGAGCGTTTCAGGGATGAACTCTATCCGGCGCTCTCAGCCCGCGATGCAAAATGCATAGACCTGCTTTTCCTCTCGCTCGACAATGCCAATATCCTTGAGATCTTGAAGCACGGCGAGGAGGCAAAGATTGAGCAGGTTGGCTGCTATACCAAGGAGGAACTTCTCGACATCATCTCCTCGGCAAAAGATGGCGACAGCCCAAGGAAGGATGTACCGTCATACCTGTACCGTTTCTTTGATTACTACATCGCGAACGAGGCCAACGAGAATATAATCTGGAACGATGTCATGAGCGCATACTACTATGAGTATGCCACAAAGACATCGAACCGTTTCGTTGCAGCCTGGTTTGCCTTCAACCGCAATGTCAACAACATCCTCGTTGCATTCACTGCGCGCAAGTACAGGATGAACATTGCCGATGTGGTCATTGGTGACGACGATGTTGCCGAGGCACTGCGCACCTCTTCGGCGCGCGACTTCGAGCTCACCGGCGCGCTCGATTATTTCGAGGCCGTGCAGCGCATGAGCGAGAATTCCAAGCTGCAGGAGCGCGAGCATCAGCTCGATGAGCTGCGTTGGCGTTGGCTCGACGACAACTCGGTGTTCAACTACTTTACCGTTGAGCGTCTTTTTGTCTTCTTGCAGAAGCTCATGATTATCGAGCGTTGGGATTCACTCGATGCCGACGAGGGCATGAAGCGTTACAACCAGATGATTGCCGAGCTGAAATCGGGTATGGACAGCTACTCATTCGAGATTTAAGAAAAAGAAAAATAAATAGAATATAGATATGGCTACAAAAGGAAAAGTAACCGGTGTTATAGCAAACATGGTGCTGTTGGCTGTTGACGGCCCTGTGGCACAGAATGAGATTTGTTATATCAAGACCGGTGGCGACAGTTTGATGGCAGAGGTCATCAAGATCAATGGCGCCAAGGTGTATGTTCAGGTTTTCGAGAGCACACGCCGTTTGAAGATTGGTGAAGAGGCGGAGTTTACCGGGCACATGCTCGAGGTTTCGCTTGCACCGGGTATGTTGTCTAAGAACTACGATGGTTTGCAGAACGATCTCGACAAGATGGAGGGTGTGTTCCTCAAACGTGGTGACTATACCAACCCTCTCGACGAGGACAAGGTATGGCACTTCGAGCCAATTGTAAAGGTTGGTGATGTTGTTGAGGCTGCTGCTTGGCTCGGTAAGGTAGAGGAGAACCACCAGAATCTGAAGATTATGGCTCCATTCGGCATTGAGGGTAAGTGGACAGTGAAGTCTATTGCTGCCGAGGGCGACTACAAGATTACCGATACCATCGCAGTCATTGCCAATGTCGATGGCGAGGAGAAACAGCTGAACATGATTCAGAAATGGCCGGTGCGTGTTGCCATGAGTGACTACAAGGAGAAACCACGTCCATTCAAGTTGCTCGAGACAGGTGTGCGCACAATCGATACACTTAACCCAATAGTAGAGGGTGGTACTGGTTTCATCCCCGGTCCGTTCGGTACTGGAAAGACCGTGCTCCAGCACGCCATTTCAAAGCAGGCTGAGGCCGACATTGTTATCATCGCAGCCTGCGGTGAGCGTGCCAACGAGGTTGTGGAAATCTTCACCGAGTTCCCCGAACTCATCGACCCCCACACAGGCCGCAAGCTCATGGAGCGTACAATCATCATCGCCAACACATCAAACATGCCTGTTGCAGCCCGCGAGGCATCAGTATATACCGCAATGACAATTGCCGAGTACTATCGCGCAATGGGTCTTCGCGTACTGTTGATGGCCGACTCTACATCACGTTGGGCACAGGCGCTCCGTGAGATGTCTAACCGTATGGAGGAGCTCCCCGGTCCCGATGCCTTCCCGATGGATATCTCTTCAATCATCGCCAACTTCTACAGCCGTGCAGGTTTCGTATATCTCAACAACGGCGAGGCTGGTTCAATTACCTTCATCGGTACAGTGTCACCTGCCGGCGGTAACCTCAAGGAGCCTGTGACCGAGAATACAAAGAAGGTAGCACGCTGTTTCTATGCCCTTGAGCAGGAGCGTGCCGACAAGAAACGCTATCCGGCGGTGAACCCCATCGACTCATACTCAAAGTACATCGAGTACCCCGAGTTCGAGAACTACATCACAGGCCGCATCGGCGATGGCTGGTTGCCAATGGTCAACGAGGCCAAGACACGCTTGCAACGCGGTAAGGAGATTGCCGAGCAGATCAACATTCTTGGTGACGACGGTGTACCCGTTGACTACCATGTTACATTCTGGAAGTCCGAACTCATCGACTTTGTCGTGCTCCAGCAGGATGCCTTCGACGAGATTGATGCCGTTACTCCTCTCGAGCGCCAGCAGGAACTCCTGAGCATCGTGACCGACATCTGCCGTGCCGAGTACGACTTCGACAACTTCCAGCAGGTAACCGATTTCTTCAAGAAGATCATCAACATCTGCAAGCAGATGAACTACTCCGAATTTAAGAGCGACAAGTACAGCACATACTATGCCGAGCTCATGCAGCTCCTTGAAACAAAGCAGGCTTAACCATTAACACTTAGAATTATGGCTACAGAAGCATTCAAAAAGATATATACAAAAATCAATTCGATAACCAAGGCAACCTGCTCGCTCAATGCAACAGGCGTTGGTTACGATGAACTTGCTACCGTTAATGGCAAGCTTGCCCAGGTGGTAAAGATTATGGGCGACGAGGTAACCCTTCAAGTATTCGAGGGTACTGGCGGTATCCCCACCGATGCAGAGGTTGTTTTCATGGGCAAGGCTCCATCGCTCAAGGTGAGTGAGGAACTCACAGGCCGTTTCTTCAATGCATACGGTGACCCAATCGATGGTGGTCCTGCCGTTGAGGGTAAGGAGGTCGAGATTGGCGGTCCGTCGGTTAACCCCGTGCGTCGCAAGCAACCTTCGGAGCTTATTGCTACAGGTATTGCAGGTATCGATCTCAACAACACCCTTGTGACAGGTCAGAAGATTCCGTTCTTTGCCGACCCCGACCAGCCCTACAACCAGGTAATGGCGAATGTGGCGATGCGTGCCGAGACCGATAAGATTATCCTTGGCGGTATGGGTATGACAAACGACGACTACCTCTACTTCAAGAACCTGTTTACAAACGCTGGCGCACTCGACCGCATCATCTCGTTCATGAACACGACCGAGGACCCTGCCGTTGAGCGTCTGCTCATCCCTGATATGGCATTGACCGCAGCCGAGTACTTTGCAGTAGAGAAGAACCAGAAAGTGCTGGTGCTGCTCACCGACATGACAATGTATGCCGATGCGCTCTCAATTGTGTCGAACCGTATGGACCAGATTCCTTCAAAGGACTCGATGCCCGGTTCGCTCTATTCTGACCTTGCAAAGATCTACGAGAAGGCAGTGCAGTTCCCTGCCGGTGGTTCAATCACCATCATCGCGGTGACAACCCTTTCCGGTGGCGACATCACACACGCTGTGCCAGATAATACCGGTTATATCACCGAGGGTCAGCTCTTCCTGCGTCGCGACAGCGACATCGGTAAGGTTGTCGTTGACCCATTCCGTTCACTCTCTCGTTTGAAACAGCTCGTTGCCGGCAAGAAGACCCGCAAGGACCACCCACAGGTGATGAATGCTGCAGTGCGTCTCTATGCCGATGCAGCGAATGCAAAGACAAAGATGGAGAACGGTTTCGACCTCACCGACTACGACAAACGAACACTTTCGTTTGCCAAGGAGTATTCCGATAAGCTTTTGGCAATCGATGTCAACCTCAACACAACCGAGATGCTCGATGTTACATGGGGCTTGTTCTCACGCTACTTCAAGCCCGAGGAGGTAAACATCCGTCAGGAATTTGTGGATACATATTGGAAAAAATAAATAGAGAAAAGCAGAAATGATTGCATTTCAATATAACAAGACATCACTTCAGCAACTCGAAAAGCAACTGAAGATGCGTGTCAGGACACTGCCTATCATCAAGAACAAGGAGAGTGCCCTGCGCATCGAGGTGAAGAAATGCAAGGCCGAGATGCAGGTGCACGACGAGGAATATACAGCTCAGCTCGAGCAATACCGTGCACTGTTTGCATTGTGGAACGAGTTCGACCCCTCACTTGTAAGGACGGGAGAACTCCTCATTGGCCAGCAGAAGGTTGCCGGTGTCAAGGTTCCGGTGTTGGAGAACGCCAGCTTTGTCATCGGGCGCTACAGCCTCTTCAACTCGCCCAAATGGTTTGCCGACGGTATTGAGTTGCTCAAGGATATGGCAATGACGGCAATACGCCGCGAATTGCTCAATCGCAAGCTGGTGTTGCTTGAGACTGCGCGAAAGAAGACCACCCAAAAGGTGAACCTCTTTGAGAAGGTGCAGATACCGGGCTACCAGGATGCCATTAGAAAGATTAAACGATTCATGGAAGATGAGGAGAACCTTTCAAAATCTTCACAGAAGATTCTGAAGTCCTTGTTGGAGAAAAGAGAGGAGGTGACAGCATGATAACGAAGATGAAGAAACTTGCACTGCTTGTGTATCACAAGGAGTACACCGCTTTTCTTGAGAAATTGCGCGAGGTAGGCGTTGTCCACATACAGCAGCGTGGTAGCGGCAGCATCGAGAATCCCGAGATGGAGCAGAAGCTTGCTCTTGCCAACCGCTATGCGCGTGTTATCAAGCGCCTTGAGGCATGCTCGCCTGCAGACCTCAAGCCTGCCGGTAACCCTTCGGGTGCAGCAGCAATAGTAGAGCAGGTAGAGACTCTGCTTGCCGATATTGAGCAGCACAAGACATTGTTGCAGGTGCTTGACAAAGATATTGCAACTCTGCAGCCATGGGGCGATTTCGAATACTGCAAGGTAGAGAAACTGCGCGAGGCCGGTTACGAGCTCAAGTTCTTTGTAACATCATCCAAGAGCTACCAAGTGGAGTGGGAGAGTGACTACAATGCAATGCTTGTGGCCGAGAAACAGTCGCGCAAATACTTCGTGACACTCACGCCACAGGGAACTGTAATCGACATTGATGCTGAGGTGGCAAAGTTGCCTACAGCGTCACTTGCGTCATTGGAGGCTGAATATGCCGCTGTCAATTCACGCATTGAGGAACTTGAAAAACAGCTTGCACAACTTGCACAGGATGGTCTTAATACTATTAAGGCTGCCCAGGAACAGCAGAGACGCGATATTGAGTTTACAAAGGTGATGCTCGGCGGCGAAAAGGTGTCGGGCGACAAACTCGTTCTTCTCGAGGGATGGGTTCCCCTGGAGTCGGTTGAGCCGCTAAGAACAATGCTCGACGGCAGTGGTGCATTCTATGAACTGCGTGCTCCACGCCGTGGCGACAATGTCCCCGTGAAGCTCAAGAACAATGCCTTTGCCCGAATGTACGAGGTGCTTACCAAGATGTATGGCATGCCAAGCCGTACAGATTTTGACCCTACACCAATATTGGCTCCCTTCTTTTCGCTGTTCTTTGCGTTCTGCGTGGGTGATGCCGGTTATGGTCTGGTGCTTATCCTCTTGGCTTTGTTCTTGAAGAAGAAAGCCTCAAAGAGTACAGCCGGTCTTATGAACCTTGTCATGACACTCGGTATCTTTACAGTTGTAATAGGAGCAGTGCTTGGAACCTTCTTGGGTATGAGCATACCGGATCTGATAGCTCATTTCCAAGGTATGAATTTGGGACCTAATGACTATAATCCATATTCAGAGTATTTCATTACAGGAAAAATGGTCCTGTTTGGTTGTGAACGTGAGAAGCAGATGGTCCTTGCTTTGGGTATCGGTGTTCTACACATCTCAATTGCCATGACTATAAAAGCTATAAACAGCACCGTGTTCTTTGGTTTCAAGGAGTCCTTGAGCGCATGGGGCTGGTGGCTCGCAGTCGTGGGTGGAGTGGTGCTTGGAGCATTGTCTTTCTTCACTGCAATACCTGCCGATGTGCTTAAATGGGCACTTATTGCGGTCGGTATACTCAGTGCATTGGGAATATATGTACTCAATAATTTGCGCAGGAATGTCTTGTCAAATATTGGTGCAGGACTCTGGGATACATACAACATGGCATCTGGTTTGCTTGGTGATGTACTTTCGTATATCCGTCTGTTCGCCCTCTGTCTTGCAGGTGGAGAACTTGGAAAGACATTCAATAATCTTGCGTACGGTATTGTTGAAGATGCCGATGGCGCAGCCGCAGTTTTCTGTTGGATAGGTTTTGTGCTTATTGTAGTCTTTGGACATGTTCTGAATATTGCAATGTCGTGCCTTAGTGCGTATGTTCACCCGTTGCGTCTTACATTCGTGGAGTATTTCAAGAATGCAGGCTACGACGGCAAGGGCGAGGAGTACAAACCATTCAAGAACGAAGAATAAAATATCGCGTCCTTTTCAGTTTCGTAAAAAATGAAGAACTCTCCCTCTTGTGTAAGAGGGAGTCCCCAAAGGGGGAGGGAGATAGTGATAGATATAAGTAAAAACAAAAATTATAAATATTAAAAACAAAAAATTATGGAACTTTTATTAGGTTATTTGGGAATGGGTCTCATGTTGGGACTCGCAGGTATTGGTAGTAGTATCGGTACAACAATCGCAGGTAATGCTGCGGTAGGTGCATTGAAGAAGGATCCTTCAAAGTCATCAGGCTACATGATTTTGTCAGCTCTTCCTGCTACACAGGGTCTTTACGGCTTCTTGGCATTCTTGCTTAATATTGAGAATGTGTCAGCAGACAATGGTCTGATGTTCTTTGGTGTTGGTCTTGGCGTTGGTATCGTATGCCTCTTCTCTGCAATCCGTCAGGGACAGGTTTGTGCAAACGGTATCGTAGGTATGTCACAGGGTCATGATGTGCAGACAAATACAATGATCTACGCTGCGCTTCCTGAGTTCTACGCCATCCTTGCACTCGTTGCAACATTCTTGCTTCCAGCAACAGAAGCTGCGGCATAAAAACTTTTAAACCAAAATAAATGGTGGCTTCAACCAGTTGAAGCCACCATTTATTATAGACTTCAAATCTTATGCATTGATAAGTGAGCCGAGTTGTTGATGACTGTAAAATTTTATGTATAATTATAACAGCAGCGACTAAAATACTTTAGTCGCTGCTGTTATAATTTGATGATGTATATTTACTTCTTTACAGGAATTGCATCAATGCGTGCCTGATGACGTCCACCTTCAAACTCTGTGTTCAAGAATGTCTCAACACACTCCTTGGCGCTCTCTGTAGCAATGAAGCGTCCCGGCATAACCATTACATTGGCGTCGTTGTGTTGGCGTGCAAGTGCCGCAATCTCTGGCATCCAACAGAGTGCGCTTCGTATTGCATCGTGGTGGTTCAATGTCATGTTGATACCGTTGCCTGTGCCGCATATTGCGATGCCCTTCTCAAACTCACCGTTCTCAATTGCATTTGCAAGTGCGTGTGCGAACTCGGGGTAGTTGCAGCTCTCGGTGCTGTGTGTACCAAAGTCCACGAACTCATAACCCATTGCTGTGAGCCACTCCTTTACCTGCTCCTTGAGGGGATAACCAGCGTGGTCGCTTGCCAAACCTATCTTCTTCATTATAACATTGATTTTACCTGGTTGTACACATTTTCTGCTGTGAAGCCGAGCTTCTCATCAAGCACCTTGTATGGCGCTGAGAAACCGAACGACTCCAAGCCCCAAACCTTGCCGTTTGCACCTACAAGGCCTTCGAGGTTTACAGGGAGACCTGCTGTGAGGCCAAAGATCTTGGCACCTGTAGGGAGAATGCTCTCCTGATACTCCTTAGGCTGTGTGCGGAAGAGACCCTCTGAAGGAACTGATACGATGCGTGTCTTTATGCCGTCGGCCTTCAAGAGTTTTGCACCGTCAACAAGTGTAGAAACCTCTGAGCCTGATGCAAGGAGGATTACATCGTAATTCTCGTCGCTGCCTGCGATGATGTATGCACCCTTTGCTGCCTCCTCATATGGTGTACCCTCGGGGAGATTGTTGATGTTCTGGCGTGAGAAAATGAGACCTGTTGGAGTGTTGGTGTTCTCCATGGCGAGTTTCCATGCCTGTGTAGCCTCGTTTACATCTGCCGGGCGCAATACAAGCATTGAGCTCTTGCCGCTGTGGTTCTTTACCTTCTCCATGAGGCGTACCTGTGCCTCCTGCTCAACTGGCTCGTGTGTAGGACCGTCCTCACCAACGCGGAATGCGTCGTGTGACCAAACGAACTTCACTGGGAGCTCCATCAATGCCGCCATGCGGATTGCTGGTTTCATGTAGTCGCTGAACACGAAGAATGTACCGCAGGCTGCGATTACACCGCCGTGGAGTGCCATACCGATACATACGCATGCCATTGTCAACTCCGATACACCAGCGTGCAGGAATGCGCCGCTGAAGTCGCCTGGAGTGAAAGCGTGTGTCTTCTTCAAGAAACCATCGGTCTTGTCGCTGTTGCTCAAGTCGGCCGATGAGCAAATCATGTTCTCGTAGTTTTCTGCAAGGATACCGAGCACTGTAGCCGATGCGTTGCGTGTTGGGCCATCAGCCTTCTGCTCAATTGCTGACCAATCGATTGCAGGCTGCTTGCCGCTGAACCAGTCCTCGAGTTTCTGTGCCTTCTCTGGGTTTGCTGCTGCCCACGCTGCCTTTGCTGCCTTGCGCTCTGCAACAATCTGGCGAAGCTCGTTGAGACGGTTGTTGTACATCTCCTTGACCTCGGGGAAGAATACGAATGGATTCTCTACATCACCGCCAAGGTTCTTGATTGTGTTGATGTATGCGTCGCCGCCGAGTGGTGCACCGTGTGTGCCACAGTCAAACTCGTAGCTACTGCCGTCGGCGCGGCGTGCACCCTTACCCATAACGGTGTTGCCGATGATGAGGGTTGGACGCTCTTGCTCGGCCTTCGCCTCGGTCAATGCTGCACGGATAGCGTCGCAGTCGTTACCGTCGATGGTGATGACCTTCCAGCCCCATGCCTCGTACTTCTTGGCTGTGTCCTCGAACATAACCTCGTCGCAACGGGTTGAGAGCTGAATCTGGTTGGCGTCGTAGAACATTACAAGGTTGTTGAGCTTCAGGTAACCTGCCAAACGGCCTGCACCCTGTGAAATCTCCTCCTGTACGCCACCGTCAGAAATGAATGCATAGATTGTGTGGCCCATAACCTCGCTGCCCAAGCGTGCCTCGAGGAACTTGGCTGCGATGGCTGCACCCACAGCATAGGTGTGTCCCTGGCCAAGAGGACCTGATGTATTCTCGATACCACGTGCAAAGTTTACCTCGGGGTGTCCCGGTGTTGGGCTTCCCCACTGGCGGAGCTGCTTGAGCTCGTCCATGGTATATTTGTCAGAGAGTGCAAGCACTGAGTAGAGCATTGGAGACATGTGACCTGGATCGAGGAAGAAACGGTCGCGGCCTTCCCACAATGGATTCTCGGGGTCGTGTACCAAAAACTCTGAATAGAGGACATTGATAAAGTCGGCACCGCCCATTGCACCGCCCGGGTGTCCCGATTTTGCTTTCTCTACCATAGCAGCTGTCAAGATACGGATATTGTCGGCTGCTTTGTTCATCAATTGCTTGCTGTTCATATCTTTATAGTTAGTGATTTTTTGTTATTTGTGCGGTTGTTCCGTAGCGTTCTGCTACATGACGCCCACTCTTCTAAATAATTTCTACAAAAGTACGATATTTTGTTTGATTTAGGAAAATATTTACTCACATAATTAATGTTCTGAAGACTATTTTTGTGCGCTAACAGATGTTAATAAACCGTTTTTGTCATATAAATGTATTATCTTCGTGAAAAATAAAAGTTTATGCTTTCAAATATAATTTCAAAAGAGTTGGGTTTTGCCCCCGACAAGGTGAACAAGACAATAGCGTTGCTCGATGACGGAGCGACAATCCCCTTCATAGCCCGCTACCGCAAAGAAGCTACCGGTTCAATGGACGAGGTTGCCATTGGTAATATAAAGGATATGTATGAGAAACTCAAGGCTGTAGTGCAGCGCAAGGAGACAATCATCGCAACCATAGAGGAGCAGGGTAAACTGACTCCCGAACTTAAAAAACGCATCGACAACTGCTTCGATGCCGTGGAACTGGAAGATATTTACCTACCATATCGCCCCAAGCGCCGTACCCGTGCCACAATTGCAAAGGAGCGTGGCCTTGAACCGCTTGCCGATGTCATTTGGCTTCAGCAGCATAACGATGTCAAGGGCAGGGCGCGCTCTTTCGTGTGTGCCGATGTGCCCACGGTTGACGATGCCATTGCCGGTGCATGCGACATCATTGCCGAGCGCGTCTCCGAGGATGAACACGCGCGCGGAACCATCCGCCGTCTTTTTGCCCGTAACGGCGTGCTTGCATCAAAGGTAGTCAAGGGCAAGGAGGGCGACGGCATAAAGTATGCCGACTACTACGAATGGCAGGAGAATATCGCGCGCATATCATCGCACCGTCTGCTTGCAATAATGCGTGGCGAGGAAGAGGGCTTCCTGCGCATGTCTATAACCGTTGATTCCGATGATGCAACCGACCGCCTATGCCGCCAGTTCGTGAAGCGCTTCTCGCCTTCGCGCGAATATATGGAGGCTGCTGTTGCCGATGGCTACAAACGCCTGCTTGCCCCATCCATTGAGAACGAGACACGCGGCAACGCCAAGCAGCGTGCCGATGACGAGGCAATCTCCGTCTTTGCCGAGAATCTGCGCCAGCTCCTCATGTCATCACCTCTTGGCCAAAAGCGTGTGCTTGCCATCGACCCCGGTTTCCGCACTGGCTGCAAGGTCGTTGTTCTCGACTCACAAGGCAATCTTGTGCGCCACACCGTAATTTACCCACATCCTCCGCAGAATGACCGCGACGGCGCTTCGCGCATCATCACTTCGCTTGCCAAGGAGCATGCCATCGAGGCATTTGCAATCGGTAACGGCACTGCCGGTCGCGAGACCGAGGATTTCGTTCGCTCTTTGGGGCTCGTGGCCGAGATATTCTCTGTCAACGAGGACGGAGCATCAGTCTATTCGGCGTCACCCGTCGCACGCGAGGAGTTCCCCAACGAGGATGTTACCGTGCGTGGGGCTGTATCCATTGGTCGCCGTCTCATTGACCCTCTTTCTGAGCTTGTCAAGATAGAACCCCGTTCCATTGGAGTGGGGCAGTACCAGCATAGTGTCGACCAGTCCAAGCTCAAGGACCGCCTTGATGTTGTTGTCGAGAGCTGCGTGAATAAAGTAGGTGTGAATGTCAATACCGCAACCAAGCAGATTCTTACTCATATCTCTGGTCTTGGCCCCGTCCTTGCCGAGAATATCGTGAAATACCGCGCAGCCAATGGCGATTTCCGCACCCGTAAAGAACTGCTCAATGTGCCACGTCTTGGCAACAAGGCATTTGAGCAGGCCGCAGGTTTCTTGCGTGTGGTTGGCGGTGACAATCCGCTCGACAACACCGCCGTACATCCCGAATCTTATAATGTAGTCATCAAAATGGCAAAGGATTGCGGTGTTTCCCTTGAACAGTTCATTGCCGATACCGAACTGCGCAAGAAAGTTGAACTCTCCCGTTATGTGAGCGACAAGGTTGGACTTCCCACCCTCACCGATATTATGGATGCACTCAACAAACGCGGTCTCGATCCACGCGAACAGGCAAAGGCATTCTCTTTCGACCCTAACGTACACGAGATTGAGGACTTGCGCGTGGGCATGGTTCTGCCCGGTCTTGTTTCCAATATCACCGCCTTCGGAGCATTCGTGAACATCGGTGTTCATCAGGACGGTCTTGTACACATCTCCCAACTTGCCGACAAGTTCGTCTCCTCTCCCGGCGATGTTGTCAAACTCGGCCAGCAAGTTGTGGTAAAGGTTGTGGAGGTGGATTTGAAGAGGAGGAGGATATCTCTCTCTATGAAATCACTTTGAAGTTCTCTAAAACGGCGATGACTGCGTTACGCTTGATTCTGAAAACAGTCATTTAGGATATACTAAACTCCTGTTCTCATAATCATCGCAAGCCTTGTCCTCTCCGTTTTATAGTAACTTCAATATTCTATCGGTAAAGGCTTCTCTCTTTACTTTTGTGCTCTTCTAAAACATCGATGACTGCGTTACGCTCGATTCTGAAAACAGTCATTTAGGATAACTAAATTCCGGTTAGGACTGAATGAAAACGCATTGCAGGCGCAACCTTTCGATTGCGCCTTCTGAATTTATTGTATGTTTATCCTATTCGTTTTCAATAAATCGTCAATTGTCTTGTAGCTTGTTTACCGGTACATCAATACTTATGGCATTGCAACCATACTTACCAGGAGAAGTAAACTTGATGTTTTCCTTTATCTTTTTTGTTATAATGAAGATAGGCTCGGCCCAAATATCTTTTTTATAGACTAATGGAAAAAACAATTTAGTTCCTACCACCTCACCTACTTCATTTAAATTTAGAGAAATGACAACGTTCTTATTCTCTTCGAAATTCACATGGTTCAAAAACTCTAAGGCAATTCTCTGCACAGAGTCGACAGCGGCCAACACATCCTTGTCTTTAAGATATTTGTTCTTTGAGCTCTCATTGCTGTTGAAGACTATAGAATCATTGTATTGCTCTTTTACATATCCGCAGACCATTGAATTTTGACGGTAGTCAAAACGAATAGTTTTTCCATTGTATTTATGGTCCGTAACCTGGTACAAATGTTTCTGTAACGCTGTTACAGGAATTGGAAATGTTATCCAAGGAGACAACTCTATTCCGTACTTGGCCAAATATGGATCCGGTTTCCTGTTAGTAATGATTTTTGTGTTGCGTTTGATGTCCTCGTATGTCATAAAAGAATTAAATTCGGAGCTATACCAAAATTTAACACATGTAATCTTACCCTCAAGGTTAATTCTTACACGGATGGATATTCTAAGGCCTTTTTCTGATTTAGAAAATAATTCAAACATCTCTCTACACCGTTCTTTCCCATATCCTTCAATTATGTCTTGAATGAAATTTGACATATTACGATGTATATAATCATTTCCCTCACAATGTATTACATCATAATCTATGTGACCGTAATAAACCGGACTATCATCTATGTACTGTGCCAAACCACGCGAAATAAAATTCTCATAGTTTATAGTAACCAATGTGTCATTGCCAAATACCTGGAATCCCGATTCTATACTATCAGGTTGGCAATCTTCCACCGCATAACATGAAATCTGTGCGAAAAAAACCACAAATAGGGTTGTAATAAATCGTTTCATATCATATTAATATTTGTATTCAATTCCAAAAATGTGTAGTAATTTTATCCAGTTATAGTTGAACTTCTTCACTGCTTGTGTTTGATAGGAATTGCTCTGTTCATAATTGTTTTGGAAATATACTATGAATTTATTTATGTTAGACAAAAATTTATTTAAGTCCAGTACATTGTTTTCATCAAATAAACTTGTAATAAATTTGTCATATTCATCCTCTGTAGATGTGGAGTGGTTTTGGTAATCCTTATAATCGCCTGTTCTTGTATATTGTTGTTTGAAATACAAATCCTTAATTACATGTTCCTGAAATTCCAAATTTGATTTGCCAGAACCTGTCATTCCTAGATAGTCTTGTACTGCGTGAATCGCTTCTGAAAGCAAGGTGTAATCATTCACATGCTCGCTGTCTAAATAAACTTTGTTCTTACCTGCATAGTATCTTCCAATTCGTGGCGTGACATCACCATTCTCATCAACACTATGCAAGTTTTTAAGCACAATAATTTCTGTTCCTGAATTATTCAATATACTTGCAGCTATTGGTGGTAGTTGTGATTTAAGTTTATTCAACTCTTTACTATAGTCCTTTTCTGGCTTCCATCCATACAGTCCAGGTTTAATCTCAGGTTTTGTTATTGTTGCATTATTTGAAACAGTATTTGTATTATAATTTATGCTTGCAGTTTTTAAAGAATCGGCATAGCTCCTTCTATTCCGGTTTACCAATCCACCGCTGTCATTTCCGACACAGGCGGTGCGCGGTGTGTTTACCTTCGTGGTTTTTAACTCTCCACACTGGGTGTTGAAGTTGAATGGATTGTTCGCACCATCTTTAGTTATGCTTTCAAAACCAAACAGTGATTCAGTTCCCTTTGTTTTCTGTTTTCCCTCTTTCTTTGTAGTGCTTTCTTTCCTATTATCAAAATTGATGGTTTGTATGTTATTTTCAAGATTGGATATACTTGCAACTGTATTGTCTTGTTGTTTTTTAGGTTTCTCACTTTGACTTTGCTTCCTACGGGCGTCGACTGTTGGTTTGTTATAAATGAGAGTTGAGACAGGAATGCCAAAATTCATTTTATCATAATGATTCTCCCAATTTGGTCTGTCATCATCTACTAATATATACCTTGTTTTATCAATAGTCCCCAATGTTTTTGGAAAACATGACATCAATGCACTCTTTCTCCTTTTCTCGTTCTCTATTTCCTGCTTGTTCCCGCGGAAAAACTCTATAGTTACATCATTCATGACTTTTTTACCGCAAAGCTACATCCTGTTGCATAGAACATAATTGCTGATTTGCTACAAAAACCAATCATGAGAAAATATACTGCTAATATAACACATAAAAGAGCCGTTGTCAATAGTTTCAGAGATAAGTTTGTTTACAAAAAGAATTCCCCGAAAGTCCATTGAAACTTTCGGGGAATATCATATAGAATATTGTTTTACTTTACAAGAATCTTTTTGCTGTCTATAATGTTTATTCCTTTTTGGGGGGCGTTCAGCCTCTTGCCGGCAATGTCGTAAATGTCACCGCTTTTCCCTTGTGGGGTAGAGGTGATGCTCTCAATGCCGGTAGGGTCGCTGAAGCATATCGTCAATTCAGTGGCTTCTGGCTGGTTGTATTCTACCCAGCACTGGTTCGCTGTAATTTCCTTCGAACCCTCGAAAGCCTTGAATGTATTGTTCGCAAATACAAATTTCTTGCTGTCACCGCTTTGTGTCAGGTTGCTTGCCACATAGTTGCCTTTCAGTATTGATTCGGATAGCGATGTCGCTGCACCGTTGTCCGACATGGTGATTGTGAATCGATGAGTGCCTTCGTTCCCGTTGATGATTGCCGGGGTTCCGCTCTTCAGTGTCTCGCCTGGAGCAGCAATGGCTTGCAGGGTGCATGTGTACCCATTGGTTTCTGCATTGTACGCAATGTTCGCAGCTGTTGCATCATAGGCATATACACCCTCTGGAACAACTACATTGAACGGCAGGCATATTGCAGCAGTGCCCTCTGTCGGCAGGGTCAAGGGGTATGTCTCAACCTCTTCAATTGTATAAGTGGCAAGTCCGGCCTTAACAGCCTTGTCGTTGCCCACAACACCGTGCTCTTTATATACATTCACATAGTTGATGCCGTCGCTGCTGCTTCGTATCTTGTATATGCCAGCAGTTGATGTCTCCTCAAAAAGATATATTCCGGCTTCGCTTTCATTGTCCGAGAACATGATGTGTCCCCAACCGCTCAATCTGGGCTCTTTCAATACCTTGCCCTGCATTGTGAGTGTATATCCCACGCCCGATGGCTCAATGATAAAGATTTCATCACCTGCTGCCGATGTTGAATAATGGTCGGGCGAGATGAGCTTATAGCCCTCGTTTTTGCTGTTGTCGTGTGTGGTGTTATATGCAATGAAAAGCGGGTTGCCGTTGTAGTTGATGTGGTAGGCACCGTTGTAACCGGGGTTGATGATTACTGCAAACATATATATTGTACCGTCGGGCATTGTCACAACGCCGGTATGTGCACCGTCACTGGCATCGCTTCTGATAACAATCTTTCTCAGGTCTGTTGCTTCTCCATCAATGAAATCACCACTTACCGTAGCACCCTCATGCTCACCGAAGTATTCTGTAAGGTCAATTGTCTCGCCGGCCTCGGCAATGATTGTGACCTCCTCGTATTGTCTGTTGCGTATCTTTTCCAACTGGGTTGTGAGATTCTCCACGACCGGCGCATTGCTTGAAGCCATGTTCTGGTTCTCGTCAAACTCGCCATTCACATGTTTGAAAATTTGTGGGTTGGTAGAGTAGCCGGTCTCAATCTTTGGGCCCCATTGTATCATTGTGGGACCACCTTTCGGCTCAACGAATTTCCAGCCTGCAGTACACAGTGTCAAAGTGTGGTTCTGAGCCATACCAATGGCGTATGGGCGTCCCTGCTCATCGTCGCCGAACCATGTCGCAGCCTCTCCGGGAAAACCGTCGGTAGAGAGTGACTCACCGTTTCCAACACCGGCAATGCCTGCCATCACATCAAGGAAGTCAATCTGTGAGACAAGTGAGTTCCTCACACCCTGTTCCTTTATTACAGCCGGCCAGTGAACGATGAATGGCACACGTGTACCACCTTCAAAAGCACTGTATTTTCCGCCACGCAATCCGCCGGTAGGCGAGTGGTCGCCCACAAGTTCCTCGGCCTGGTCAACATAACCATCGTCAAGCACCGGGCCATTGTCACTGGTGAGTATAATCAGTGTGTTCTCAAGCAGTCCCTGCTCCTCGAGAGTGCGTACAATCTCGCCCACGCTCCAGTCGAACTGCACAATTGCATCGCCACGCAATCCCATCTCGCTCTGTCCGCGGAAACGTGGATGCGGGAAACGTGGAACATGTACGTCATTTGTGGCAAAATACATGAAGAACGGCTTGTCACTGTTCTCCTTTATGAAGTCTACAGCATGGGCAGTTATACTGTCGGCAATATTCTCGTCCTTCCAAAGAGCCTTGCCACCACCTTTCATGTAGCCGATGCGGCCGATACCGTTCACAATAGAGTAGTTGTGTCCGTGGCTCGACTTAAGGTTATATAACATCTCGGGGTTGTCCTTTCCTGTAGGTTCGCCTTCGAAGTTCGTGTTGTAGTTTACATATATTGGTGCCGACGGGTCATAGTTCGCCACCGAACCGTTCTCAATGAAAACACAAGGGACACGGTCTGCCGTTGCTGCCATGATGTATGAATAGTCGAATCCAATGTCGCCCAATGCCGGGGTGATTGGGGCGTTCCAGTCCTGCTTTCCTGTCTGCGAGCCAAGTCCAAGATGCCACTTGCCAAAAGCCGCAGTAGTGTAACCGGCCTCCTTGAATACATCGGCAACGGTGTACTGGTCGGGCGAAATGATCATTGCCGCATCACCTGCAGCGACATCGGTTCCGCTCTTGCGCCAGGGATACTCTCCCGTGAGCAGTGAGTAGCGCGATGGGGTACTGGTCGATGCAACGGCATGGGCATTGGTGAAACGCACACCGTTGTCGGATAACCTGTTTACATTGGGAGTCCTTACTCCAATTGCACCATAGCACTCGAGGTCGCCGAATCCCAAGTCATCGGCATATATCATAACCACATTCGGGCGCGACTTCAAATAAGGCGCAGTGTTGTCATTCTCTTGGGCAAGCAATGCTCCCGGTAGAGTGGCCAGGGCAAGCATTCCTGCATTCAGTTTTTTCATGGCATGGTAATTTTATTATGCGAATATACGATAACTCTTCCTAAATTTAAATAATGTATGCATAAAAATGGCAATTAAAAATGGCGCAACCTTTCGATTGCGCCATTCCTGATTTATATTGCTGCTTTTTATTAGCAGATCTTGCGAGAACCGTCGCCGATTACTACATCGTAAACCTTTGGCTGCTTACCATACTTCTCCTGGTAACGCTTCTTGGCCTCCTCGATGAATACCTCGTACAACTCCTCTTTAACAAGGTTGATAGTGCAGCCGCCGAAGCCGCCACCCATCATACGAGAACCTGTAACACCGCAGTCAATAGCTACATCTACCAAGTAGTCGAGCTCCTCGCAGCTTACCTCATAATCCTTGCTCAAGCCGAAGTGTGTCTCATACATCTTCTTACCTACAGTCTCGTAGTCACCAGCCTCAAGAGCCGCGCAAACATCGAGTACGCGAACTACCTCACCGATAACATACTTGGCGCGGTTGTAATCCTCGGGTTTCAACTCTGCCTTAACCTCCTCGAGCTGCTCAAAGCTTGCATCGCGCAAAGACTCAACCTCGGGATATTTAGCCTTGATAACCTCGGCAACACGCTCGCAACTCAAACGACGCTCGTTGTATGGTGAACCCACGAGCTCGTGCTTAACGCAAGTGTTCAAGAGAACGAGTTTGTAACCCTGTGGCTTGAATGGGAAGTACTGGTACTCCAAAGAACGGCAGTCGAGACGGATGAGGCTGCCAGCCTTGCCGAATACGCTTGCGAACTGGTCCATGATACCGCAGTTAACGCCAACATAGTTGTGCTCAGTAGCCTGGCCAACCTTAGCAAGCTCGAACTTGTCAACCTTGTTGTCACCGAACATGTCGTTCAAAGCATATGCGTATGTGCTCTCGAGAGCAGCCGATGAAGACATACCTGCGCCGAGGGGAACATCACCTGCAAATGCAGTGTTGAAACCCTTAACATCAACGCCACGCTTGATCATCTCACGGCAAACACCGAAGATGTACTTTGCCCAAGATGCGTGTGGAGCATCCTCCTCTTTCAAACCGAACTCAACATAGTCCTTCTCGTCGATAGAGTAAGCGCAAACCTTGTCTGTACCGTTTGGCTTGATCTCAGCCATGATACCCTTGTTCACTGCGCCTGGGAATACAAAACCGTTATTGTAGTCAGTGTGCTCACCAATGAGGTTGATGCGACCTGGAGATGCGTAGATGCTTCCTGTTGTACCGTCGAAATGCTTGATAAAGCGGCTTCTTACAAATTCTATATCCATAATCTTTATGTATTATATAGTTAAACAATAAGTTTTTTCAGAATAAATTATTTCTTTGAAGGTCTTGAACCAACGAGTGCATAGAACAGGATGTATGCAGCACAGAATACTACAACCCAGTAACTTGGGATGTAACCGAAACTGTCAGCAACATAACCCTGAATACCCATCATTATTGCGCAACCGAACACCATTGTCATGAAGATACCTGATGCAATAGCGGTGTACTTGCCAAGACCCTCAACGGCCATATTAAAGATTGCACCCCACATGACAGATGTGCAAAGACCAACAAGCAAGAATGCGAAGATACCTATTGGAATTGGCTGCCAAATGAGTTCAAGTTTACCCCAGTCAACGCCAGGGAACTCAACGAGCACATTTTCTGGAGCAAACATACCGTACATTACGAGTCCCAATGTTACAAGAGATACAGTTGTTACCATTGCGCGGCTTGACACCTTGCTACCGATACTTGCACCTACGAAACGACCAATGAGCATCATGAACCAGTAAACGGCTACAATCATACCCACAGTGTTTGAAGGAATACCAAGGCCAGGGAACTTCTGTGAAAGCTTTTCGCTTGTAATGGTTCCATCTGTTATTTCCTTCTTTGTCTTTTTGAACTCTTTTGTGAATTCTTCATCTTCTGTAGCTGTTTTAAGTTTCTCTGGCAAAACATCTGTAGCAGCTCCTGGATAGATATCTGTAGCTACAAATTCTGTAGCCACCTCTTTTACCTCTTTATTAGCCTTTGCTCTGTTCTCAACAACCTTAGGAGCTACGATGTACTCTTCGGCAGCCTGGTTCAAGGTTATCTCTTTCTGCTCGTACTTCTTGATTATATCGGTTCTCAAGTCCAAAACCTCCTTTGTCTCAGTGCTCAAGTACTGCTGAACATAGTTAGGAACACCTACCTCAATACCCATGTAAAGGAAGATTGCCAATGCACCAAGTGCAAAGTGACGATAACCCAAAGCCTTCTTAACCATGCTGAAGTTAACCTTCTCAGTCTGTGGTTCCTCAATCTTTGTACGGCGAATGATGATGAATGCGATAACGAAGATTGCAAGGGCAATCATGAGGGCTGGAGTTGCGTCAGAGATCTTAGCCTTCGTTGCATCTGCGATGAGCGCACCCATAAGGATGTAGCAAGCAACCGCTGCTGTAGAGTTGAATACACCACCAATCTGAATAAGCTTGTTACCGCTGTTTCCACCACCACCAAGGATGTTCAACATTGGGTTCACAACGCAGTTAAGTATACACATACACAAACCTGAAATGAATGCACCAATAAGGTAAATGGTGAATACAAGACCAAGATTTGCCTCTGCGTCGAATTGACCGCTCAACCACTGGATGAGGATACCTGCTGCACCGACTGCAAGACCGATAAGAGCCGATTTCTTGTAGCCGTACTTTGAAATGAGCATACCTGCAGGAATACCCATTACAAGGTAAGCAACAAAGTTACCATAGTTACCAATCTGTGCGAGCACATTCGAAATGTCGCCCTGGTTCTTAATGATGGTTGCCATTGGTGTACACAAGTTGGTCACGAAGGCAATCATCGCGAAGAGTGCAATCATAATAATGATAGCTCCCCATTGTTTCTTTTGATTACTCATAATTCTTTAATGTTTTAGTTTATTATAATGTCCTTATTATTTTTCAATTCCGAATTTGTATACAGTAACCTGCTTGTATGTCTCGCCGGGGCAGAGCACTACGCTTGGGAAGTGCTGGCGGTTTGGCGAGTCGGGGAAGTGCTGTGCCTCGAAGCAGATTGCGCTACGCTTGGGGAATGTTGCGCCGTGAGCGCCTGCAAAACCACTGTGCCAGTTCGATGTGTACACCTGTACGCCAGGCTCGGTTGTGTAAACCTCCATTGTTCGTCCGCTTACAGGCTCGGTTACCTTTGCTGCAAAGCTCAATTCACCAACCTCCTTCTTGTTGAGTACATAGCAGTGGTCATAACCGGCGCCATGCTTTATCTGCTCCTCGTCGGCATCAATGCGTGCACCAACAGCTGTTGGGGTAGTGAAGTCGAATGCTGTACCCTTTACCGGTGCAATGCAACCGTAAGGAACAGATGTGTCATCAATGGGAACAAAGAAATCTGCGTTGATCTCGCAAATGAGATTGTCAATTGTTGCGGTTGGGTTTGCAATGCCCGACAATGAGAAGAAACCGTGGCTTGTGAGGTTCACGATAGTCTTCTTGTCGGTTATCGCTGTATAATCGATTTTGAGTTCGTTCTCGTCGTTGAATGTGTAGACTACTGTAACATCAAGATTACCGGGGAAACCCTCCTCCATGTCTGCCGACAGGTAGTGGAGCTTCAAAGTCTGCTCGTCAGTCTGCTCAGCGTCCCAAACTCTTGCGTGGAAACCTGTTGGGCCACCATGAAGGTGGTTAGGACCATTGTTGATTGCAAGGTTGTACTCCTTGCCGTCGATTGTAAACTTGCCTTTGCAGATGCGGTTGCCATAACGGCCAACGAGTGTGCTGAGGAATGGCTCAGGGCTGTTGAGCAAATTGTCGATGCTGTCGTGCCCTTGAATTACATTGGCATGATTGCCGTTCTTGTCTGGAACCATGATGCTGCAGATTGCACCGCCATAGTTTGTGATTGCCACTTCGTTGCCCTGTTTGTTCTTGAGAATGAACAATGCTGTCTCCTTGCCGCCTATCTCTTTTTTGAAGTCAGCGGCCTTCAATTGTGAAAGATTTTCTGTACAACTCATATTAAGTCAGTTATAAATAGCTATTTCTCTGCAAATAAAATAAAAAAAAGGTTTATGACAAAGCAATTCGAGATAAAAAATTAACAATATTTCCGGAGTGTCATGGCGCTTCAGAAATATTGTTAATTGTAACTCTTTATTTTTGAAAGAAAAAGGCTATTTTTCGAGTGCTTGGAGCAGGTCGGCAACAATGAAACAGCTGCCGCCAACGAAAATGAAATCGCTTACAGCACTATCGGTCTTTGCGGCTTCCAATGCCTCCTGTACGGTAGGGTGGCTTGTGCCTTTCAGCCCGTATGGCAAAGCCTTGACCATCAGTTCGTCGGCCGGCATTGCGCGCTTGATGCTTGCCTGTGTGAAATAATAGACAGCATTGGCAGGCATCATTGCCAGCACTGCTGTAATGTCTTTGTCATTTACCATTCCAAAGACAATGCGCAGGGCAGTGTGCCTCTTGCTTTCGCGCTCCAATTGCTTCACAATATACTTTATGCCGCCGGTGTTGTGCCCAGCATCACAAACTATTCGTGGCGAGTTCTCAACTGTTTGCCAACGGCCGGTGAAACCTGTTTTCGTGCAGACATTTGTAAATCCTTTTCGCACAGCATCGTCGCTTATTGCGAAACCACACTCTTTCAGTCTCGCTATGGCTGATAATAGTGTGTTTGTGTTCTTCTTCTGGTAATCGCCGCCCAATTCGCCATTGAATGTGCCATAAAGGGTTGTGTTGTATTCAAAACCACCTTGTGGCAATGGAGTGGCAGACAACAGCAATGCTTCCTCTTCGGCAAATATCAGCGGTGCTCCAATGCTTGTAGCCTTCTCACAGAATACTCGCTTGGTTTCGGGTGTAGTCTCGCCAACTACTACGGGTACGCCTTGCTTCATTATTCCGGCCTTTTCACCAGCGATCTCGGCGAGTGTGCTGCCAAGGAACTGTGTGTGGTCAAGACTTATGTTGGTTATGACAGAAAGTTTGGGTGTAATGATGTTGGTGCAGTCGAGCCTTCCGCCAAGCCCAACCTCAATCACTGCAATATCTACCTGCTGCTCGGCGAAGTAATTGAACGCCATTGCTGTCGTCAACTCAAAGAATGACGGGCTTAGTGGCTCGAAGAATGCCTTATGCTTTTGTACGAACTCAACGACATACTCTTCGCTTGCCATCTTGCCGTTGACCTTTATGCGCTCCCTGAAATCTACAAGATGGGGCGATGTGTAAAGTCCTACCTTGTAGCCGCACTCTTGCAATATCGCAGCCAGGGTGTGTGAGGTGGAACCTTTTCCGTTTGTTCCTGCAATGTGTATTGTAAAGAATTTTTTATGCGGGTTGCCCAAGTAATTGTCAAGCGCGATAGTGGTTGACAATCCCTCTTTGTAAGCAGCACCGCCTACTTGCTGGAAGGGCGGTGCGCAGTTGAACAGATATTGGACGGTCTCGTCGTATGTCATGTCTGTATCCATGTATGTTTTTAGTCGAAGAACTTCTTGAATCTGCGGAACAGTTTGTCCTTTATACCTTCGCTAGGTCTGAAGTTGTCCGATTCGCGGAATCCCTCAATGGTCTTCTTCTCATCCTTTGACAATGTCTCGGGGATGTAAACACTGATGTTTACTACTATGTCGCCATTGCTGTATCCGTTGAGTGACGGCAAACCTTTGCCACGCAGGCGCAGAACCTTGCCGGGCTGTGTTCCTGGTTCAATTGTGACCTTTGCTTTTCCGTCAATTGTCGGAATCTCGGCAAAACCGCCAAGCGCAGCAGTGGGAATATCAAGCAACAGGCTGTATACAAGGTCGTTTTCGTCACGTATGAGGGTAGGGTGTTTCTCCTCCTCAATGAGAATGAGCAAGTCGCCCGGTATGCCGTTGTATTTGCCGGCATTACCCTTTCCGCGCATTGACAATTGCATTCCTTCGTATACGCCGGCAGGGATGTTTACCTCAACAATCTCCTCGCCCATAGTGATACCTTCGCCCTTACAGTGAGAACATTTGTTCTTGACAATTTTTCCCTGTCCGTTGCATCGTGGACAGGCAACCTCGCTGCGCATCATTCCAAAGAAACTCTGCTGAGTGCGCACTACGCGGCCTGTACCTTTACAATCGGGGCAAGTCTCCACAGCTCCGCCTTCGGCACCGCTACCGTTACAGTGAGGGCAAGTTACATATTTCTTTAGTTTGAACTTCTTTGTAACGCCGCTTGCAATCTCCTGTAAGTCAAGTTTTACCTTTACTCTCTGGTCGCTGCCGCGGTATTTTGCGGGGCCACTACCGCCGCCGAATCCACCTCGTCCGCCAAAGATGTCGCCGAACATAGAGAAAATGTCGTTTATGTCCATGCCTGCACCGCTGAAGCCACCGCCACCCCCAGCACCGCTAACTCCTTCGAAACCGAACTGGTCATAGCGCGCTTTCTTGTCGGGGTCGCTCAGCACGCCGTATGCTTCGGCTGCCTCCTTGAACTTCTCCTCGGCCTCTTTGTCACCGGGGTTCTTGTCGGGGTGGTACTGTATCGCTAACTTGCGGTACGCCTTCTTTATGTCACTTGCCGACGCGTTCCTGTCCACGCCAAGCACTTCATAGTAATCTCGTTTTGCCATATCAAATCATTATTCGCCAACCGCAACCTTTGCGTGACGTATTACTTTATCGTTTAGTATGTAACCTGTTTGAACACAATCGAGTACTTTTCCTTTGAGTTCCTCGGTTGGTGCGGGTATCATAGCGATAGCCTCGTGGAAATCAGTGTTGAAGTCGGCGCCCTCGGTCTCAATCTTCTGCAAACCGTTCTGCTTCAGTATTCCAACGAATTTGTTGTATATGAGCTCAACGCCGGTCATGATCTCGGCTGCACCTTCGTTCTTTGACATGTTCGCAATTGCTCTCTCAAAGTCATCGAGTACGGGCAATATTGACTCAATGGCGCGTTCGCCGCCGTTCTTGATCAACTCAGCCTTCTCCTTTACTGTGCGCTTGCGGTAGTTGTCGAACTCTGCAACCTGGCGCAGATACTTGTCCTCGAGTGTGGCAACCTTTTCGTTAGCCTCGTCAAGTTTCTTTTGTAACTGCTCTTCAACAGTCAGTTCTTGTGTCTCCTGCTGCTCGCAGCTCTCCTCGTTCACGCCGTTCTCATTATCGATAACGGCTTCATCCAAAATTTCTTTATCTTTTTCGCTCATGGTTCAAATGTTTTTCTACTTTATAATAACAAATAGTTTGCCAATGCTGTTTTGGCAGAAATTGTTGCAAAGATACCTCTTTTTTGTGTGACATCAAATGTCATAATGGCAGAAAATGTAAATTTTGTCCTATTCGTTTCGGTTATTGGGGCGGAATGGTTAATTTCGCTGTGTGTAATTGAAGCCTTGTGTGTGGTGATGAGGTGTGTCCTGCTTTCGCTTTGAAACAATCATGAGATAGCTTGCATTGTGGGGTGAAAATGATGCTGTAAAGGCTGTTTTGTACGCATGTTGCCCTCTTTTGACTGCCTGTTTTGTCTTTTAGTCTGCTTTAAGTGCGGGATATTGTAAATTTATGTTATGTAACAAGCTTATTTAAAGTATTTTAATTTGTTGTATATATTGTATGCGAATGGTATTTATAAAATATAGTCAAATGATTGTTCGCTGTAAAATATCCACAAAAATCCTTTGAAAAAAGTCTAAAGACAACAACTTGGCTTTGATGATTTATCAAGTAGTACTATTGGGTGACAATGTGTTGTAAAATGAGGTTTTCAAGAATGAAAAATATGGTTTTTAAACATTGTAGACAAATTGTTTTGTAAATTCGGTTACTTCTTGTCTTAAATTATTCATATTGAACAATATAAATATAGTTGGCTATACTGAAAGTAAAATGGAACGCAAATGAATGGAATTTTGAATAAAATGCAGCAGGTTGCGCTAGGTAAGTTGAATATAACTTCGCTCAATGTCATGCAGCAGGCAGCGGTGGAGCATTGCCGCAAAAACAGCAGCATGGTTCTGCTTTCTCCCACCGGAACAGGAAAGACTCTGGCTTTCTTGCTGCCGTTGCTCGAAAGGCTCAATCTCAATGAAAAAGGAGTGCAGGCGCTCGTTGTGCTACCTACCCGTGAACTTGCCAAGCAGGTCTTTGAGGTGTGGCGTTCAATGGCAACCCCTTTCCACATGGCGGCATTCTATGGTGGCCGTCCTTTGGAACAGGAAGTTGCATCGCTCAGCGGTGCGTCGCCTGCGGTGATAGTGGGTACGCCGGGCCGTCTGCTCGACCATCTTGGCCGTGCATCGTTTGCTGTGGATAAATGTACATTGCTTGTCATAGACGAGTTTGACAAGTGTCTGGAGATGGGATTCCAAGACGAGATGTCCAAACTTGTAGATGCGCTTCCAAATGCCAAGGCGCGCTTCTTGCTCTCTGCAACAGATGCCACCGAGATTCCATTCTTTGCCGGTGCTGCCGATGTGGAGAAACTCGATTTCCGTGGCGGCGGTGAACAGCCTGCCGTGCGCACCAGTTTCTACACTGTTACAACTACCCCCGACAAGCGTCTGAGCGCACTTTCATCGTTGCTCTGTTCCTTTGGTGGTGAGCCGGCAATTGTCTTCTGCAATTTCCGCGAGACTGTCGATGAGGTACAGGCTTATCTCAAGAAGATGTCAATGCATTCAATAGGCTATCACGGTGCCATGGAGCAGAAAGAGCGCGAGTTGGCGCTTTATCGTTTCACCGCTGGTTGTTCCAATATTCTTGTGAGTACCGACCTTGCAGCGCGTGGTCTTGATATAAAGGATGTGCGACACATCGTGCACTATCAGCGTGCGTTGTCGGCCGAAATATTCACCCATCGCAATGGTCGTACCGCGCGTTGGGAAGCCGGTGGCAATGTTTATCTTATATCGTTTGAAAACAAGGCGTTGCCCGATTTCGTTCCGGATGGACTTGAAGAGTTTCAACAACCCAGGCGCACCGTTTTGCCACCTGCTCCCGAGTGGACTGCTCTGTATGTGGGTAAGGGCAAGCGCGACAAGATAAGCCGTGGCGACCTTGCTGGTTTCTTCATGAAAAAGGGTGGCTTGAAACCCGATGAGGTGGGAACGATAACCGTATTTGACAATTTCTCCTATGTGGCAGTCAAGCTCAACCGCATGCGTGCGGTGCTCAAGGCTGTCGAGGGAGAGAAGATTAAGGGAATAAAGACTATAGTGCAGCCACTGCGTGGCAAGTAACAAAAACATGCTTTTTGTTACAGTGCGAATCTATCGTTGAATAGGTATATATATCTTTATGATGTTACAACCGAATTTCTCGGGTGGAATGAATTTAATATTTTTCATTATTTCATTTGTCATGTAGAATATCTCTTTTGCACCAATGAACTCAGCCATTATCATTTTGTACATGAATGTTACTCCTACAATTTCTCCCGAGCCACTTATGTATATATTAATTGTAAACCCTGTTTTATTCAGGGAGTTTTTTGCAATTGCTCTTATTTTGTTAATGGCTTCTTCAACAGTGCTGTCGTTTAAAAAATCGTCAACTACATAGTTGTATTCAATTGCCCCAAGTTTTCCGTCGGGCTTTATTGAATCATTGCACAACTCAATTACATAAGCCCTCATTACTGAATTTTTATAGTTCCTGAAACAGATGGTCTTTCCATTATATTCAACATACTCGTATGTGTAGCAACTGTCATTCACTTCTGTACAATAAGAGTTGCTTGCATACCCCCCAAAGGTGTAATGTAACAAGCAAAATAGTAAAATAAATCCTTTTTTAAGCATGGTTATTTTGATTATCTGCTTCGGGGGTAATCCCCTGCGATTAGTTTATCTTTATTTCATTCAACACCGCTAATATAGTCAAATTCAGAGCCTTTGTCAATAGAAAACGACGATTTATTTCTTTGCAATTGCAACTTCATCGTTTTGCTTCTATTCCAATTTTGAGATGTGTCGCTTTTTTGCTAATTTCGCAGTTGAAATAGAAGTACAGAGATGAAGAAATACAATTTCAATGCCGGGCCGTCAATGTTGCCGCGTGATGTGGTGGAGCAGACAGCTGCCGCAGTGCTCGATTATAACGGCATGGGGCTTTCGCTCATGGAACTTAGCCACCGTTCGGCCGAGTTCAAACCAATCCTTGATGAGGCGCGTGCGCTGCTCAAGGAACTGCTCGATGTGCCAGCGGGTTATGAAGTGCTGTTTTTGGGCGGTGGCGCAAGCATGCATTTCTGCATGGTTCCATTCAATTTCTTGGGTAAAAAGGCGGCCTACTTGAACACCGGCACATGGGCTTCAAAGGCAATGAAAGAGGCGCAGCTCTTTGGTGAGGTAGTTGAGGTGGCATCATCGGCCGACAAGGCATTCAGCTATATTCCAAAGGATTTTGTCGTGCCTGCCGATGCCGACTATCTGCATGTGACGTCGAACAATACCATATACGGAACACAGTTGCGCAAGGATGTTGACGCTCCCGTTCCGCTCATTGCCGACATGTCGAGCGACATTCTCTCGCGCCCTGTCGATGTGGCGAAATATAACTGCATCTATGGCGGTGCGCAGAAGAACCTTGCGCAGTCGGGGCTGTCGTTCGTCATTGTAAAGGAGAGTGCGCTTGGCAAGGTAGAGCGTTCCATTCCCTCAATACTTGATTACCGCGTGCACATAGCAAACGGCTCAATGTTCAATACACCTCCCACATTGCCCATCTACACTGCGTTGTGTAACTTGCGCTGGGTCAAGGAGCAGGGTGGCGTCGTGGAGATGGAGCGTCGTGCAAAGGAGCGCGCACTTGTACTTTACGATGAGATTGACCGTAACCCTCTCTTCCGTGGTACAGCTGCCGAGGATGACCGCTCATATATGAACATCGATTTTGTGATGGCACTGGGTTACGAGGAACTTGAGGATGCTTTTGCCTCTTTTGCAGCCGAGCGTGGAGTGGTGGCTATAAAGGGGCACCGCACCGTTGGTGGTTTCCGTGCATCTTGCTACAATGCCATGCCGCTCGAGGGCGCAAAGGTGCTTGCCGCGTGTATGAAGGATTTTAAAAACAGTCTCTGATATGCTTGCAGACGATATATACAAGACGATAGAGGAGCAGGGCGAAGCCATATACACCGAGAAACGCAGCAAATTCCTTGCTTTTGCCATTCCTGTTACCACCATTGAGGAGGTGAAGGAGTGGATAGAGGTGTACCAGAAGAAATATTACGATGCTCGCCATGTCTGCTATGCCTATCGCCTTGGTGAGCGTGGCGACCAGGAACGCTCCAACGACAACGGCGAGCCTTCGGGTACGGCCGGAAAACCCATCCTTGGGCAGATACACAGCAAGGAACTCACCAATGTGCTTGTGATTGTGGTGCGCTATTTCGGTGGCGTCAAATTGGGTACAAGCGGCCTCATAGTTGCATATCGCGCAGCTGCCGCCGAGGCTCTTGAGGCTGTTCCTCACATTGAAAAGACCATTAACGGCGAGATTGTGTTGAAATTCTCCTATCCCCTGCTGAACGATGTTCTGCGCATTGTAAAGGAGGAAGAACCCAAGGTGGTCGAGCAGGTCTTTGACAATGATTGCATGGTGCGTCTTTCGATGCGCCTGTCTCGCCTGCCGCGACTCATTGAGCGTTATGAGAAACTTGTGATTGCGAGTAGAAATGATTTGAAAATAGAAAAAATATAGGAAGCGACTAAAAAGCAAATCTCTGCGTTACGCTTGCCTTCAAAATCCTCATTTACGCTCAGTAAACTGCGGTTTTGAAGCCTTCGCAAGCCTTGACCTTTGCCTTTTATTCACTCCCTATTGGTAATAGTGAAAAAAAGAATTTGTTACAGAATCGTAGGCAGACCGGCGTGTCTGCCCATTGAATACTCCGGTTCCGATGCACCTCACATCCGATTTCTTCGACATACTGCAAGCCGTCACCGTTGACTGCAAGGACAACGGTGAGTGCTTCACCGTGACCGACAGGGTTGCGGCGGTTGAACGCATGCTCGAAAAAACGGATTACAAACTCATTTCCCGTCAACCGCTTGCGCTGTTATATGCCAAGTGTCCGTTGCGCGAAGGTGACCGCGTGCTGCTCATCTCTTCACACATCGATTGCGTCTATAGCCGTTGTTTTTGCGCCGACGAGAGCGGCTGCCTGCGCGGAACATTCGACAACAGCTTTACCAATGCCGCCGTGTTGTGGGCAATGATTAACAATACTTTGCCCGACAATGTTGTGGTGGCTTTCACGGGTAACGAGGAGAGTGACTCCAAAGGTGCTGTCCAGGCGGTTGTCGCATTGGGGCAGATGGGTTGCGAGGTGGCTGCAGCGCTTGTGCTCGATGTTACCAACGAGGGGTGGGAGAGCGGTGCGCTCTTCACGTTGGAGAACGATTTGGGTATCGACATCCTCACGGGCTATAATATCATCTCCTCGCTCGAAAAATATGATGGGCGTTTTGCCTTCAAGCACAATGCCTTGCCCGATGAGTCATGGGACTATGCCGACTACGGCATCCCGTCCATTACTCTGTGTGTTCCGGTGGGTGGCGAACTGCATGGCGATGCAGGCATCTTGCTGCGCAAGGAATCTGCATTGGAATATTGCAATGTGCTGCCTCTGTTGGCAAGCCTCTTGTGTTAAAAAACAAATTTATATTTTATATAAATAATATAAATATTTTTTGCGCGTTGTCGTTTTTTTTTTTCTTTGCAGTTGGTGAAGTATGTATTGGACAATTTTGCCGACTTCTGATTTTGAGATTATACGATTTGAATTTATTAACTAACCAAAACCAAATGAAATGAAGAAACTTTTTACTTCTTTGTTCTTGTTGGGTATGATGGCTCCATTTGGAGCTTCGGCGCAGTTCCAGCTCAATGCTGAGACACCCACCAACCCCGACAATGCACCGCTTCCAGTACACCCGGTGCCAAGTGACCGACAGCTCTTGTGGAACGAGACAGAGTTCTATGCCTTCTTCCACTATGGTATGAACACATTTACAGGCTCTGAGTGGGGCTATGGTAATGAAGCGGAGTCAAGATATGCTCCAAAAGCCATGCCAAATCCCGAACAGTGGGTTACAGCTGTGAAGGCTGCCGGTATGAATGGCGGTATCGCCGTTGTAAAGCACCACGACGGTTTCTGCTTGTGGCCAACAGCTACCACATCACACAGCATTAAGAATGCCGGTAATGAGTATGGACGCAGCGCAAACATTCCACAGCTTTTTGCCGATGCAAGCCGCAAGCATAATATGAAGTACGGCTTCTATATATCTCCTTGGGACCGCAACTCGGCTCACTATGGCAAGGACACATACGTAACAGAGGTGTTCTTGAAACAGTGCGAGGAGTTGGCCGAGTATGGTTCGGATCAGTTCGAGATGTGGTTCGACGGAGCACGTGGTGGCGACGGATACTACGGTGGCGAAGGCGGCAACCGCGATATCGACCCCGAAATCTACTACGACGTACCTAACTTGCGTACCCGTGTACACCGCATCGCTCCTAACTGTATCATGTGGGGTGTCGGTGGCGAGGCACGTTGGATCGGTAATGAGTCGGGTTATGCCGGTGAGACAAACTGGGCCATGACCGACTACCTCTCAGAGACTGTTATCCGCGAAGAGGGTGACATCGACGGTTGGTTCTGGAACCCGGGTGAGAGCGATGCCAAGGCAACAAGCGCAGGCTGGTTCTGGCACCAGGGTGAGTCAATGAAGAGCGCCGAGCGTCTTTTCCAGATGTATCTTGAGACTGTCGGACGCAATGCAACCCTCATCCTCAACTGCCCTCCAAACCAGTATGGAGTTCTCCCCGACAATACCGTGAACGAATTGACCAAATTGGGCAAGATGTTGCACGAGCGTCTGGCTGTTCCTGTATATGGTCTTGACGAGAGCACTGCAGCAACCGACCTTGCAAAGAGCGCGACAATTGAGGTTAGCGAGACACGCAACGGTGGCAAATATGAAGTTGCCAACCTCACCGATGGCGACAAGGAGACATATTGGGGTACAAACGACGAGAGCCTCACTGCAACAATCGAACTCACTTGGAACACTCCACAGGTAATTCGTTACCTTGTTATGCAGGAGCCAGTTTTCTTGGGTCAGCGCATCAAGGACTTCAAGATTGAGTACAGTGCCGACGGCGCTACATGGACTGAGCTCTGTCCTGCCATGCAGACAACAACCGTTGGTTACAAGCGCATCATTCCATTGAATGGAAAGACTGCCGAGAGTTATGGTAGCGGCTACAATGCAAAGAAGTTGCGCATTACTATCCTTGACAGCCGTGCTTGTCCTTTGCTCTCTAATTTGAACGTATATTAAGAAACATCGACACGATAATTAAAATAAAAGACTTATGAAAAAGAATATATTATTTTCAGCAGCGTTGATGTTCTTAAGCCTTGCTTCTTCAGCGCAAACAACAATAACATTCGACAGCCAGGATTATAAATCCATATCTGTTTATGATAAATGGGAAGAGAGTCCATTCCGTACCGGTGCCCTCAGCGGAAATGCTGGGGTAACAGAGAATCCCGATGTGGAGGTGGACGAAGTGATAGGAGTGGCTCCAAATTCAACAGGTAAGGTTCTTGCTCTGCAGCGCAGCCGTTTCGGCAGCAACACTTTTGGTGTGAGAATAGACCTCAAGGAGCCTATCCGCATGACAAAACAGTTGCAGTATATCCATATTATGACCCACCTCAAGGATAAACCTGCCGATAGCCGTCTCATGGTCATCGGTCTTGGTAAACGAGTTGAGGATAGCTGGAACTGGCAGACTGGTGAAGAGGAGCAGTTCTGGGCTGTTACTAATGTTGATGTCGCTCCCAAGGATGGCTGGCAGGATGTAGTTGTCAGTTTCAAGGGTTTCTCATATTCAAAGGAGGAAAATGCTGCTAGCGGTATCGATATCTACTCATTGGTTATCGTTCCCGATGTACGCTCACCACATGCCGACAAGGCCGACTGGGTTGCATATTTCGATGAGATTGTCATCGACAACAACCCCGACAAGCGTTTCTCTACCGACAAGTATGCCCTTACATATGATAAGGATGCAACAATGACCCGCAATGACCGTTCTCTCAACAGTGTAAGTCTCGTTTCGTCGGGTACTACATATACCTCGACAGCTGCAAGCAAAAAGGTTTATACCGACAATACTCTTGTCAG
>JAFOCD010000114.1 GCA_017381475.1 Bacteroidaceae bacterium | reverse complement strand
GGAACACAAGGACTTTACATTATGTCGGTAATCTCTTATGCAGTAGAGCCGATGATCTCTTGGGCGAGAGCGAACAATACGGTTATGTCCGAGATCTATCTGCGCTTGACCTGTGCCGCGATCTATCATAACTGCGGCAAGGAGGAAGATGCAAACTACCACATTGACAAGGCAATCGAGCTTGCGCTCCCCGATAAGCTTTACGGCGTACTTGCCGAGTATTGCCGTGCCCTTGACACGCTGATGGAAAAGCGACTCATGCTCGCTGATCCCGAAGTGTGGAAGAAGGTAAAGGCACTTTATAAGGTCTATAATGAGGGTTGGTCAAAGCTCTCGGGTAAGGTTCGTGGAAAGACGATTTTGACCACGCTTACCGCCAAGGAGAGAGAGGTTGCAAAGCTCGCCGCCTTCGGTCTTTCCAATCAAGAGATTGCCGATAAGCTCGGAATTTCTGTTCCGATCGTAAAGCAAGCGATCCGAATCGTCAGCGAAAAATCCGGACTTTCAAGAGCCGATTTTGCCGCAATTTTGTAATTTTATATATCCAAAACACCCCCAAAAAGATATATGAAATCGCAAATTTATATATCTAAAAAGTGTGTTTTAGGTAGTACCGCAAACGAAAAAAATCTGCTATACTTTTATTATCAAAGGTATGGCAGATTTTTCTTTTACCGAAAAATTGCCGAAAGGAGCGATTATATTAACGATGAAATACGAAACTGACGCTTCAAAAATTGAGAATACTCCAAAAGAAGGAGATCTCTACAAGGTTGTAACGACATTCGGAAAATCATTTGAACTACGGTACGGATTTTACGAGGAACGAGATCGGCTAAGTCCGCTATGTGAGCCTGCGATCATCTATCCCGACTTCATCCGAGAGCCGCTGTTCACCGAAACAGGCGAGCCGTTCGTCACGATGATGCAGGATGCTTGCGGACATTACAAAGGAAACACCAAGCGAACGCCGGATTCCACCTGCGCGGAATGTAAACATTTTAGTCAAGGCGAGGAATGGTTTGGTGTTTGCACTTGCAAGGCACGAAAGACAACGGAAACACCATAATACAATATAAAGGTAGAAACCACCACGGAGGAAATAACATGAAAAAATTATCTTTAATTCTACTCTCGATGCTCTTGATATTCACCCTTGCAGCTTGCGGCAACAAGTGCGAGCATACATACGATAATGCTTGCGATGCGACCTGCAACGAGTGCGGTGAGGTAAGAGAGGTCAGCGCACACGACTACAATGCGGCTGACTGCAATACAGCAAAGACCTGCAAGATTTGCGGAGCAACCGACGGCGAAGCTCTCGGACACACCGCAGAAGCTGACGATGGCAACTGCACCACCGACATCAAGTGTGCGACCTGCGGTGCGGTTGTGATTTCGGGCAAGACACAGCACGTAGCTCACGCCGATGACGGCGATTGCACCACTCCCGTGACCTGCACCGAATGCTCCACCGTGATAACGGCGGCAAAGAGCCACGATTTCAGCGGAGCTTGGGAAAAGGATGCAAGCGGACATTGGCACGTATGTGCAAATGAAGGCTGTACCAAGACCGACACGAAATCAGATCATACCTCTGACGGAGCAGCCACCGAGGAAAAGGCAGAAAAATGTACGGTCTGTGAGTACGTGATCACTCCCGAGCTTGATCATACGCACGAATACAACGTTCCGAATAAGGATGCAACCGATCACTGGATTGAATGCCGTTGTGGAGATAAAAAGGATGTAACTCCTCACAGCGCAATCGACGATAACGATTGCACCACCGCAGATATTTGCTCTTGCGGATACACCGTAAGAGATGCGAAGGATCACACCCCCGGCAAGGATGACGGCAACTGCACGACCGAAATCAAATGCACCGAATGTGGCAAGACCGCAGTAGCCGGAGCTACCGACCACAACGATACAGACCACGACTATATCTGTGACAACGGCGACTGTCAGATCACTCTTGACGGCGCACCCAAGGACGAGAACGAGGGTATCGACCTTCCGCTCGTTCCCAACAACTAATGAATCTGCTATCCAAGGAGGATATATCTAAAT
>JAFOCD010000113.1 GCA_017381475.1 Bacteroidaceae bacterium | reverse complement strand
GCCCTTCATGCCCTCCACGAGTACCGACTTGCCACTCTGAAGGTCGGCACGCTGCTGACCGGAGAGCTTGGCACCGAAGATCTCCTTCGGAATCTCGAACTTGGCACGCTCCTCAAAGCCGTCGGGAGTGCGAGAGTACATCAGTCGTCCCGTCTCAAGGTCTGCCTTGATGAACGATGAGAACTCCTCGCCACGGTTGTTCACCATATCATTGAGGAAGATGGCTCGACCTTCACGCAGGTCTTTCTGCTCCTCAGCTGTCAGTTTTACACCGCCTATCTCCTTCGGGATGTAGATTTCTCTTGCACCCTCGGGCGAGTCGGGATTGTAGCGTGTGTAGTTAGGTCGTCCTGTCGCCTCATCGAGTTTCACATACGATGAGAAGAGTTCGCCATCCTTACGCTGCATATCCTCCACGAAGATTGCCTTGCCTGCATTGAGGTCTTCAATCTGCTGCTTGGTAAGCTCCACACCACCGAGGGCGGTGCGGTTGAAGATGCGGTCATTCTCGAAGATGAAGTCGATACCTCTGCGCTCGGCACTTACCTGAATGTGGGCGTTGAACTCGTTGCCCGACTTGGCGGTCATACCCTCGATATAGACCTTCTTGCCCTCACGCAGGTCGTTCTTCTCCTGGTCGGTGAGCTGCACGCCCTTAATCTCGTTAGGGATATATACATTCTCGGCACGCATGGCAACCACCTCGTTGGTCATCTTGTCAAGGCTGATGAACGATGGGATATACTCTCCGTTGCGACCTTTGAGTTCCACCACTCGGCCCATATTGCCTGTTTCGAGGAGGTTCTTCTTGTCCTCTTCCGAGAAGATATGTCCGAAGTAAGGACGCTCCAATTCGGGTTGCTTGCGGATACCGTGGATGGCAAGTACCACCTCACCTGTGTTGGACTGCTGCAACGACAGGCGTGCATCGGTACGCAGTACGGCAGAGCCGAAGTTTAGGTTGATAGGTACAAGCTGGTTGGTCTTGTAGCCTTTGAGCATTGAATCAAGGAGTCCTCGCTCCTGAAGATACTCACGTGAGAGTCCGAAGTTCTTCAACTGGTCCCAGTTGATCATAGACTCGTTGTAACGATACTGATTGTTCTGCTGCTGGTCGTTAGCTTCAACGACGGGCTGCTGGGTTTGATTTTTCTTTGCCATTTCTTCTGAATTTTGATTGTTAATACTCTGTTCTGTTTGGTTTTTGGGGGTTATCTCATACTTTTTGAGAAACTCTTCCACTGCTTTTGTTTTCTTACCTTCGGCAAGGTCTTCGATGGCCTGCTTGACTTCGGGCTTGTCGAACACCTCCTCCTTCATCGTGAAGAGACCGAAGTGTGTAGGGTCTTTCAGCTGACTCCAGAAGTTCTTGAGGAAGTTCTCGAAGAAGGTCGCATAACGGTCAATCTTGAGAAAGGAGTTCTGATGCTCCTTGTCTGCCGGCACGGTGGAATACTTGCCGTTCTTGTTGATTTCGGATACCGCCTGAATGAGCAGTTCCATCTTGTCTAGAACCAGCACGATGTCGCTCATCTGCGGGTTCTCGGTGACTTGTGTTTTTGAAGGGTCATCCCTTACATTTTTCTTTGCCATAACTGTGAGTTTTTAGCGTTAATAACTAATGTTGTCACCGCAAATATATATAGCAAAATTTGATAAAACATTGACATTTAAGTCATTAGACTATACAAGTCATAAGGTGTCATCACTTGTCATAGCAGGTAGGAAAGCAAAGGCACAAAAAGGGGCAAAACAAGGGTGAAAAGAGGGAAAACGCTCCATACCGAAACGGGGTCGGAAGGAGCGAAAAACAAAGGCAAAAAAATGTGCGAGAAAAAGCTGTGGTATGACCGAAAAGAAATAACTTTTGTAATATGCAGAGTTGAGAGCTGAGCTGCTTTTGTCCCCACTTAAAAAATCGGGCACTAAAAAGATGGCGGTGGTTGATAGACCTTATAATGAAATATAGATATGGCAGTCAGGTTGAGAATAGAGATGCGGCATATCTTACCGCAATGGATTTTTGACCTGTTGTACTATGCGTCGTAGGTCGCTTCGCTTGCTAAGTCCCAACCTCTGTCTCAACTCGGACGGCGATACCGG
>JAFOCD010000112.1 GCA_017381475.1 Bacteroidaceae bacterium | reverse complement strand
TACGGCAAATTCCTCTACTCTTGTGATGTTGTTATGTATTTTCTCGACAATGATTTCGCTGAGGAACGGTGACAGGCTCTCAAGATAGTAGAGCCTTTCAAGAATCTCGCCTTTCTTGCGGTTGAGCCTTTCTATGCTGTACCGCCTTTTTTCAAGTTTGATAGTTATAAGTACTGCCATAACGAGCAGGACTATAAGTCCGATGGCATATATTACATACTCCCAGAACCTCTCTATTGCTGCAGGCTCGAACTGGATGTTCTTGTGCGGGGTTCCGTTCGCCAGCGGATGGTCGAATACGAATACACCGCAAGATGATCCTGCAAAAATGGTGTTCCCGTTTGTAACGACGGCTTCAGGGTTGAACCTGATATCGGTGTAGTAGTCCTTGAACCAGTTCCCGTCGGGTGAGAATATGAACTCTCTAATACCGAAGTTGCCTACACCATAGACGCGTCTGTCGTATGTTACAATCAGACGGTAGAAACCTTCGGCTTTTATTGAGTCTTGCCAGTCGGGTGTGTATATATAGCGGTTTGTGAGTACATATGGGGTGGTGTCATCACCACTGAATGCAATATCTCTAATATATCTGAATCTTTCACTTCCAGAGACGATGTTCAACTCGTTGTCATCTCCTTGATAAATTCCATCATTCAGTGTGCTTGCCCAAACGTTGCTTTTGTGGGTGACAAATCTTGTAATGAATGGCCAGTTGACCTCTTTGCCACCATCCTTGTACATCGTGATTCTTTCTCCTTTCCCGTCGTCGGCGAAATTAATGATGCTGTCGCGTATTCCGCATAGTAATCCGCCACCACCGAATGCTGTCACATCTTTTTCAATATCTCCCAGCTTCTTGATAAAGAACAAGGCGGCAAGTGAGTTTATGTAGTAGTTGCTACCCAATTCTGTGTCGATTGTGTATATGGCGTTTGAGTTGTCAATGAAATAAATACGCTTGTCGTTAACTGTAAAATGCTTGACGTCATACTTCTCTGGAATATTCAGCATATGCTTGGCTTTCAGCCTATTGACTTCTGAACCGTTGACATCGCTCCTGAAAACTCTGTTTCCGACGAGATAGTATATATGTTCACCATCGATAGTCGCAGCACGGGCTTCTCCTACATTGTTGAATATGCCAAGATTATGGGCTATACAGAAAAGTGCATTTCCGGTAACAAGAAACGACCTGTTTGTCTGCGGAATATCGGCGATGATGTTGCGGCATTCAGGGCGTACATTACGGCGCAGTTCAACTCTCTTGTATTCATCGGGATTGTCAAGGTCTTTGTCCTGTACAAGATATACATGGTTCTTGTTGATGAGATATGTTATTCCTGTTTCAGGGACATAATGGTATAGCTCTGCACCATGCTCGAGCCTAAACTCTTTTTTCAGGTTTCCTTCAATATCGTATGCTTTCAGACTTTTCTCTGTGAAGGCATAAATCTCATTCCCTTTGAGTGCAATACTCTTGACCTTCTCGTCGGTGCCCACAACTGAGATGTTGCCGTTCTGCATGTCGACTTTAAGTACTCCTCCATCGGATGATGCAACAAGGTAGCGGTTGTCGTACTCAATAATACTGTTCACTACAAATGGTTGTGCCGCTCTCCAGCCCTTGTAGCCGTCTTTAGGGTAAATTCTCTGCAGTATATCACACTCGTTGTCCGACACTTTGTAAAAACCATTGGATGTACCCACATATACACTGTTTTGTGCAATGTGTATATCATATGGCGAATATTTCAGGTCGTTAACCTCTATGCGGTAGATGCCTTGCACTTCCAGACTGTCACCTATCGCCTTGCATCGATAAAGTCCCATATTGCGTGCGCCTACCCACACAGTGCTGTCATTCGCGCGCTTGTCCTCAATAACGCGATAAATGCGGTCGAATTGCAAATTGGATGAAAGAGTGTCAAGACGGTTGTTGTGAGGAATATAACGGTAGATGCCGCCATCTTCTGTGCAGATATAGCATATCTCGCCATTTACTGATATTGATGAAAGTTGTTCATTGAAAAATATCTCACTTTCATTCAGGCTCAGTTCTCCGTTCTCTTTGTTACATCCGACAAAAAGTATTGCAAGCATCATTGAAAGGCAAACTCTCTTTAGAAAGTGACTCATATCCATGTGGTTTATAATGACTTGTGATTGATTATGCAAAGATAACTGAATATTTCTCCGAACAAAATTTTTGGATTTATATTGATGTGAATTTTTAAAGACAGGTTCAGGTTCTATAAATTAGGTCGTGCACTTCAAAATAGCAGTGGGTCCCTTATGAATAAGCGGAAACAACATAGCCGCTTTTCAACAAATGAAAAACGAACCTCTCGCCCGGAATTTTCAAGAAAAAGCGTTGCAAATCCCGTCAGAGATATCTATTTCGGCTTTTGCCACAGCAAAATGTTGACTTGCCTCACCCACGCACATACCTTTATCACAACGAAAGAGGGAAGCACATCCATCCATAAAACAAAATTTATAATTAAACCTTATAATATTCAAGACCATGAAAGCACAAGAGATTTATTTGAGCCCAAAGAACATTCTGTCATATCTGACAGATTTTGAGAAGCGCTTACCACGTAAGAAGTTCGTAGAATACACTCCAAGAGTGATTACCCAAGCATGCATTACAGACGAGAACCTCAACCTTGAAGCCCGTTTCATGCTTGACTTTCTTGGTATGGACTCCTACACACCGGAATGTAGATTTTGCCAGACTGCCGTAAACACAGGAGCGTGTATAAACCTGGATAATGGAAAAATCGTAAAAATAGATGTGTCGGAAGAGTTTAGGAACAATCCCAATGCTACTGTAGCCATACTCGCACACGAAATATGTCACAAGTATCTATATTTATACAATATCTATTACCCTTCAACGCCCATTATAAACGAGGTATATACTGATCTATGTACAATTTTTGTAGGATTCGGAGAACTCATACTCAAAGGGTACAAGACAACCAGCAATAACACCACGCACTATTTGGGCTACCTGAATATCAACATGTACTCCGATTGCAACGCAATCATAAGAACCGTGAACGGCAATAAAAGCAACGAGACATACGATTATTTTCTGGCAGAGGTTATTGAACTGTGGCATAAGAATCCGAATACCCGTGGACTGTATTTGGATTGCTTCAAAAGACTTGAAGAAAGTCATGCTTTATTCTATAGAAATGTCGCGACACTAGGCAGTATCATCTCGCAGATTGAGAAAAGAATCACAAATGACCTTGATAATTACAACAAGCTCTTCTTCGACGACCACAGCCTGTTCGACGAAAATAAAGAGCCGTTGAAGCCTATCTCTATCTTCGCAAAAATATACGAATCCATATTGATAGACCACAATGAGAATGTGAATCAATTAAACAAAGACAATGAGATGTTGGGCGAACTGATTGTCAGGCTAATAGACATTGACAGCAAAATAGATACCGGCAACATCGTATCAACCCAGCAGAAATGTCCATTCTGCGGTCATAGCTATGACCACACAAAAATCAATGGAGAGACCTCTATATTAAAGTGTAGTAAATGTAAAAAGAGCTTTTATATGAATCGCGCAGAGTTCAATATAGTAGGAACGCGCAAACAACTAAAGGATAAAGAGAACAAGCATACCGAAGAGATGCTTCAAGATTCAAAAGAGAAAATCAGAAAAGAAGCGTACAACCTTGGAATGTTGCGTGCAGCCAATGATTTCAATAAAAGACTTAAATCCTTGCCAATATGGTTAGGCTGGCTTCTCAAAAAATACACCAAAGACAATTGAATACCTTAAAAAAAGCGTTGCAAATCCCGTCAGAGATAGCTATTTCGGCTTTTGCCACAGCAAAATGTTGACTTGCCTCACCCACGCACATACCTTTGTTGCAACGAAAGAGGGAAATACATCCATAAATAAAACTATCATTAACTATAAAAAACATTTGCCATGAAAACTTTAACACGCGTACTTGTAATCTTGACATTGTTTGTCTGTACTGCCGACTTATGCAAGGCTCAGGGAAAGGTCATATACGAGGGGGTAAGAGCCGCAACAAAAATAAATGACTACAGAAACAATGTATCAACATACATAATGACTCCGCAGCCGTCTGTAAGACTAGTAACAATGGAACTTCAAAAGCAAAAACTCCTTAACAGTCCAACTGCTGAACTTACAAGGAATATAGTATCTTCAGGTGTTACAATACCGGAAACATCTTATGCACAGCGTGCGATGCAAGAGTATGATGAGTACAGGAAGACTATTTTACAGAAGTACTCAGAAGCCTGTGAAAAGTACCGGTCCGATTCCATAGCCGATTTTGAACTTATAAAGATTGGGCAGTATGCAACAATGATAGGTCTTTCCTCTATAGCAAATGACTGTTTTGCAAAATACACAAAAAAGTGCAGCAATGTTCCTTCTGTCTTAAAGGCTGATATGGACAAGTATATAAAGCTTACAGAATCTTTGCCCACTATGAAACACAGAAAGGTTTTCCTTGGATGTATGCCTGCACTTATGGACAAGATGTTCGGCTTTGCTGACAACTGCATACGCACAGACCTTCTCAATAGGAACTATGGGGAAAGCCTCTCTGCCTCAAGCGGAACCGTAGCAGAACTTGAGATACTGAAGGAACTCGCTCAGACCTATGCCAAGGATAGGGTTGAATTCTGCGACGCGATATTGGCCATATACTATGCAAAGGATATTGACGAGTGCTACAATGCCCAACTGCATCTGGAAACGCTCAAGAATAAGTAAAAAGGATTGTCTAACAATAAAGATACAACGGTTATGAAAACAGCAAAAAACTTATTACTCGTGTTAGTGATGACATTCATTTCACTGCAAGCTTCATTCGCAGCGTGCCCTAATGGAGCATGGCCCGACGGCGACGGACACGGGAAACTGAACGGACACGAATATGTAGATCTGGGCCTCAGCGTAATGTGGGCTACCTGCAATGTAGGAGCAGAACTCCCAAGCGACTATGGCGATCATTACAAATGGGGTGAGACTGCCCCTATAACCAAAGAATGGCAGAAAGGCCAAACTATGGGAATGGAGTTTGAGGACATTTCGGGGACATCACGCGACATAGCACGCGTAAAATGGGGAAAGCCTTGGCGTATGCCTACCGAAGGCGAACTGCAAGAACTTGTAGATCTCTGCTCATGGTGCTGGACAAAAGTGAACGGACACAAAGGATACATGGTCACAGGTCCCAGCGGCAATTCCATTTTCCTGCCTGCCGATGCACATGGACTTACTCCCGAATATGACGGTTTCGGGTGCATCTGGAGTTCAACACCATACAAGGAACCTTACGAAGACAAAAGGCATATTGATGCATACGACCTCTGTTTTATGGTACCACCCCGAGTTGCAGTACCCTATGAGTATAGTTTTGACGACCTTGTCGGAGTCGGGTTCAGTTCGACACTTCTTGGATGGAATGAACTCACAGTCTCCCCAACATACAGGGATATAGCCAAGTGTATACGTCCAGTGACCGACCGATAGTTATGAAACAAAAAAGAATTATCTGTACAGTTTATTAGTCCTATAACAAAAGATAACATTATGAAAAAGTCTTATATTTTTGCACTATTGACTTGCCTGATACTTACGGCGAATGTGGAAGGAGCAGAGAACACGGCATTGCCTAGGGATGCATGGCCAGGCGCAATGTCATACCTGTCGCAGGACGGGGATCTCAATTCCATTATAGAGAAGGCGCAGGAAGCCTATAATAAAGGCAATCACAAGGAGGCTGTCCGCTTATACCGTATTGCGGCCGAAAGAGGGAACTCGCTGGCACAATACAGATTGGGCACACGATACTTTCTAGGCGAAGGAGTCAACAAATCGAACGAAGAAGCATTCAAGTGGTGGAAGAGAGCCGCAGAACAGGGAAACCCTGATGCGCAGAACAACATAGGAAGGATGTATGCCGAGGGTACAGGGGTGAAGAAAGATAGGCAGAAGGCATTGGAATGGTGGCAAAAAGCTGCTGACAATGGAAGCGGACATGCAACACACAACATCGAAATGTATTACAAATATGACGAGATATACGGCTCGGAGAATGACGGTAGAATAGCCGTAGACTATGATAGCCTTAATGACGAATGAACAGGCTATTGCCATATCAAAATACCCCGTGCCGTAATTAGTTTACGGTACAGATAGGTACTTGTCAATTCCGTTATCGCACCATTTGGGCTTTCCGCTTTTTACTCTCTCAAGTTTATAAAGTGGCAATATGAACCTCAAAGAGGGTGACTTTGGGGTCACCCTCTCGTTTCATAATCAGCCTTCGTGATTCTTATTCAGTTTCTATAGACTCTATCGAATCATTGCTTGCAACCGCAGATGCCATTGGTATACTTGTCAGGCGTGTTACAAGCGAGTCGCTCACGGCCTTGAATGCCTCCTTATTTGCTTCACTGATTGGCATCTTGGGCTGTGACTTTATTGTCAACGGGTTGATTGGAGTGCCATTCTCATACACGCGGAAGTCAAGATGCGGGCCGGTTGAGAGACCTGTTGAACCTACGTAGCCGATAACCTGCTTCTGCTTTACGTAATCGCCTTCCTTCAGGCCTTTTGCATATCCCGACAGGTGCATGTAGCTTGTTGTATATGTGCTGTTGTGGCGGATTTTAAGGTAATATCCGGCGCCGTTTGCCTGATATGCCTTCTTGATTACCTTACCGCTACCAATAGCATATACAGGTGTACCCTTTGGTGCAGCGTAGTCCACGCCATGGTGTGCTCGTACGCGTTTCAATACCGGGTGCATACGGCTGTTAGAGAATGTCGATGATATGCGGTAATAGTCGAGTGGTGCTTTAAGGAATGCACCCTCAAGGCTGTTGCCGTCGGTGTTGTAGAAGAGCATCTCACCTTCCTGCTCAAACGGTATGGCATAAACAAGGTTCTTCGATGCGCAGAACGATGCGGCAATTATCCTGTAGTTGTTCAATGGGGTATCTTCTACATACTCCTGTGCATATACGATGCGGAACTCATCGCCTTTCTGAATACCGAAGAAATCAATTGACCAACCGAAAATATGCGACATCTCCACTGCCAGAAGGGGCGATGCACCGCTCTCTTCCACTGCAACCCAAAGTGATGAATTTACAGTGCCGGCCACTTCGCCTTCACGCCACTCCACAGGTTTTAGCACTCTTTCGGCGCGGTAGTTGTCGGTAATGTCAAATGTGATATACGATTTTGGACTCTCCTCATAGATGAAATATTTTGGAGTGTTTGCGCTGTCCTTGTCGCACAGCAATGCACACACCTGTCCCGGACGTATCTTGCGTACATTAAAAATGGAGTCAGGGCATTGTGTCAGTTTGTATATCTGGTTGGCGTTGAATTCGAAACCGTACAATAGGTCTGCTATCGTCTGTCCTGGCTTGATTGTGTCATACTTGACATCGAACTGCTCAATTGGCAATCCGTATTTCATTATAACCTCTCTTTGTTCTTCTTTCCCCGTTGTGGTTCCATTTGCTCCGCTTCGTTTTTCAGCTCCGTCCGAACAAGCGGCAAGGTGTGCTGTAAATGCAAATGTGGCAATAACTGTCAGTGTCTTTATAGTACTGAAAAATAGTTTCATAGGTCTGTCTTCGTTGAAACAAGAGGGTGACTGTTTGTAGCCACCCTCAATTGATTATGTCTTTTTACTTTATAATCGCCTTTATGCCGTTGATGATATAAATGCCGCTTGGGAGTGCTTTGACTTTGCTTGCGTCCTTTGTTTCAAGAACCTTTATACCAACAGTGTTGTATATTACCCAACCATTCTCTTCATCGGCTGCAATATCTTTGATTGCGGTGTCGTTCTCGACAATGTATCTGAGTGTGATTCCTTTTATCTCCTTTGAGTTGCGGTCAACAAAATAACCGTCGGCAATCTCCAGTATGTATGTGCCGTTATCGGTTACAGGAGTGTCAAGCAACAGACCACCCTGTTCCTGAGCTGTGTGAGTGCCGTCCTCCTTGAGGTTGGTGAATGAGAAAGGTATTGTCTCACTGCTTCCCTCCTTGTAGAGTTTAGCCTCCTTTGAAGTATCTACGGTTGTTGCAATGTTGCTGAATGTGAAAAGG
>JAFOCD010000111.1 GCA_017381475.1 Bacteroidaceae bacterium | reverse complement strand
TATAACCATTCCCGATGTGATTATGGAAACAATTCCCACCGCAATGAGTCTTGTTGACCGTTCTTCAATGAACAAGTGACATATATATGGCAGGATGATAGCTGCAATTGATACAATTATCACATTAAAGTATACCTCCTTCAAAAAAGTTTTTACAGGAAGCTTGATTGAGTTTCTTAGGAATGTGAGTCTAGCATAAAGACAAATTTGTGATACGATGATTGCGACTATAACAGTTACTTCCGGGATGTATCCCATTTTCAACATGAAATAGGAAACAGGGAAGTTCAAGAGAAGAATTCCGCCGACGACAATCTGGTAGTTTCTTATCTTGCCTGTTGCGTTCTGTGCTGTAATCAGTGCATTGGATATGATTTCAGCAAGGCTCAGGATAATTACCAATCTAGTGAAGAGTACCGTGTGCTCGGGTACCTGCCCCAACCAGATGTAGAGTATTGTCTCCACCTCCAAAAGTATTGGCACAGAGAGGAAAAGGAATAGGTAATATGAAAAGCGGGTGCTCTTGAATATTAGAGTGTGCACTCGTTTCAAGTTCCCGGCAGCGTACTCCTTTGTTATTTGCGGGTTGATAGCTACCATGAAATTTCCGATGAATTGTGCTATAATAGCATTTATCTGCATTGCTATTCCGCGTGCTGCATTCACTGCCGGGTTTGTAAACAAGTTGATTGCGATATTGACGCCCTGGTCTTTTGCAAGTCCCGCTGTACATCCAATAAAGTTCCAGCCTGCAAAACCGAACATCTCCTTGAATATCCTTTTGTCCCAAACGGCATGGTAAGTGCATTCCTCGAAGTTCTTTTTGCTATAGTGCCAGTAGTAGAATTGCTTTATTATAGTTGGAATAATGGAAATGATTGCAAGCAGAATCAACTTATCGCCCCCATAATATTTGATGGCAAAAATTATAGCAAGTCGTGAGAATGCGTCGAAAAGCGTGAAGTATGCATATACTCCCATCTTTTCGTGGGCAATGATTGCGGCATTGTATGGAACAGAAAGCAGGTTGATGGCGAACATGAGTGCCGAGCATTGAAGTACCCAATGGGCGGCCTCTAATCTTTCGTGTGGTATTACCATCTTGTTTTCCAGGAACCATATTCCAAAGCTTTCTATGGCTATTACAACAATTACGGCAAGAATTATGTGTATGTTTACCGATGTGGAGAATATCTTGTTGAGTTCCTTTTTGTCGCCTTTGCCCAGTCCAAATGTCATGAAGCGGCTGACCGATGAAGATAGTGAACTAGAAATCAATGAGAACATTGAAACAAATCCGCCAACGACATTGTTTATACCGTAATCGTCTACACCAAGCGCTTCGAGCGTGATGCGGGCTGTGAAGAAACTGATAATCATCATTACTCCCATACGTATGTAAAGGAGCATTGTGTTCTTGACGATTCGTTTATTTGCTTCGGTATTATTGTTCATTGAGAATTGTTTTCTTTACTCTTAGAGAATGCAATTACACGATGTTATTTCTTAGACAGAAGAATATAAGATACATAAGTTTTTTATGCGATATTTATGTAGAACTTTCCAACAATGTTTATAAACGAGTTCTATGTTGCTTCTTTTGTTCTTTTAACTTTGTTGAACCTGCTTACACTCGCTTTGTGTGTAAGTGAACTTCCACACATTAACATTGTTGATTTCTTTATCGCTCGCAGTATAACATCAAACAAGTTTGTGTTAAGCTCGCTTAATCAAGAAATTCGCTTACTCGCAGCTTTGTACTTATGTCTAAATTAATTTAAATACTATTGTGTAGTAATCTTTCTATCTGTTCAATCGCCTGCTTGCTCAGTTTGCAATTGGTTATGTATTCAATGGCATCCTCGCAGTGCAGGTCGCTGCCGGCAACGCTGTAGAATCTATTTTCCAAAAGCCACTGTGCCTTTTTCTTTACGGTCTTGCCATAACCACCGGCAAGGGATGCGAGGTTTAGCTGGAACTTGACTCCCTCCTCGCGCAAGCGACGGTACTCGGCCTCATCCATGTACATGTAGCGCTCGGGGTGGGCAAGCAGGGGGTAGTAGCCTAAAGCCTTTATCTGTTTCAGTGTCTCGTGGAACTTGATTGGTGCGTTGTAGTATGATGTCTCCACCAACAAGTGCTTGCCGTTGTTGCCTATGGGGAGGAGGTTTGGGCACTCCTTTGGGCTTTTCTCTCCCCTCCGGTCTTCGACCACCTCCCCCCTGAAGTGGGGCGGAGTTTCTTGCAACAGTTTGCGCAGGTGGTTGTCAATCATGTATTCGGCTGCAAGGTGCAGTGTTATGTTGCCCTTGTATGCTGCCTGTAGCTGGGTAAAGCGCGTCTTGAGTTTCTCGGGCGTGTTGGGGATGTCTTCCATTATGTGTGGGGTGAGCCACAGTTCCTTTATTCCCAACTCTTCGTAGGTGGCGAGTATGCGCACAGCCTCGTCCATGGTCTCGACACCGTCGTCCACTCCCGGGAGTATGTGGGAGTGGTGGTCGGCTGCACCCACCATGATGCCGCTTGCTGCTATTGTTGTTTTTTTATTAAAGAATAACACGGCTTAATAAGGTGAAAGGTGAAAACGGAAAATTGAAATCAGGAATCTGAAAACTTATCAAGTTTTTACCTTCCCGGTTTCAGTTTTCAGTTTTCAGTTGTTATTTCTTCTGGTGGTAGTGGTAGCCATAGCCGTAACCATATCCATAGCTGTAGCCGTACCTGTAGCCGTACCTGCTGCCGCCGCTGTGGGTGCCGTTGAGCACGACTGCAAGTCCCTTGAAACGCTTCTCGTCATAGATGTTCTGCAGTTCGCCGAGCATTTCGCGGTTCAGGAGGCCTGCACGGACAACAAAGAGTGTCCTGTCGCAGTAGCGTCCGATAATCTGTGTGTCGGCGACAATCTCAATTGGCGGGCAGTCGATGAGGATGTAGTTGTATTGCTCACGCATGGCGTCAATGAGCTGCTCGAAGCGGTTGCTGTTAAGCAGTTCGGTGGGGTTGGGTGGCGGTGTTCCCACGGTGATGACATGCAGGTTGTCGTACCCTGTGTCAGTGGTTATGATGTCGTTGACATTGGTTGTGCCGCCAGAGAGGTATTCGCTGAGTCCGCCCAATGTGCTCTGTACATACTCCGATGCCGAGGCACGGCGCAGGTCGCCGTCGATGATAAGTACCTTTGCGCCCTTGAGAGCAAGTGTTGCACCAAGGTTCATGGTGAGGAATGTCTTGCCGCTGCCGGGATTGAACGATGTGGTTATGATAACGTGGCTCTGCTTCTCTTTGTCGTTGATGAACTCGAAGTTTGTGCGCACGACGCGGAACGCCTCGTTGATGATGTTGCGGCTACCGCCTTTGACAACGAATGTCTTCTCTTCCTTTTTCTTGCCGAAAAGTTTTCGTCTTTCACCATGCATTGGGATTTCGCCTATGAATGGGGTGCTGAGTTCCTCCAGGTCGCGGCGACCACGTACTTTCTTGTTCGTTATTTCGCGGATGAAGATTACCATAAGCGGAATAAGTAGGCCCAATGTCAGAGCCAGCATTATGATTGGCTTTTGTTTGGGCTCAACCTGGGTGTTGCTGCCTGTTGGTGGAACTAGCACGCGATTGTTCGATGGCAAAAACTCTTTTGAAAGCTCGGTCTCCTCAAGCTTTTGCAGCAGGAACAGGTAGAGCGCGTTCTTCACCTTCTGCTGGCGAATGAGAGTCTGCAGTTCTTTCTCACTATGTGTAGTTGTGGTGATTCTTGTCTTGCTCTTCTCTATCTCCTTGTCCGCCTCGGCAATCTGTTTCTCAAGGTCATTGATGTGGCTGTCAATTGCTGTCTTTATGCCTGCATACATGGCTTCGATGTCCTTGTCATAGTCCTTGACAACGGGGTTGTTCTCGCTGCTGTTGGCTGCGAGCCTGTTGCGCTCAAGGAGTTTGGTGTTGTAACTGCCAATGAGACTCTCTACATTTGCTGCAGCAATGCCGGTGTTTGCCGGTATAATCTCTTTGTTGCCACTTTGTGTCATGTATGATTTGATGAAGTTTGCAAGTTCCAACTGGTTGTTAAGCAATAGTAACAGCTCATTCTCCTTGCTGTTTTCGGCTTCACTCACAAGTTGTTTCTTTGTGCTGCTTGAGAGTTTCTTGTCGCCACGGAATTTGGCAATCTCCTTGTCAATGGTTTCGAGTTCTAACTTTATGTCGTCGGTACGCCCCTTGATGAACTCGGCAGTCTTGAGGATTGTGTAGTTGCTCTCCTCGACCCACTTCTCGTTGTAGATTTCGATGATGTTCCTAAGGATGTCGGTTGCACGGACGGTGGAGATGTCCTTGATACTAAGATTTACAATGCTTGTTTCTTCGTTGGTCAACCCTGCTTTGAGGTTGCTGCAGAATGCGCAGGCAAGTTGGTCGATATTGTGCTTCTTTATGTAGAGCTCGCGGTCCCTGAATAAGTTGTAGGCGTGTGTCTTCTCTATGGATATTTCCCCGAGCGGTGTTTGTGTGATATTGCCTGGGGTGGCAACAATATTGCCATCAAGGGATTCACCGTTGATGGAGAATTTCTTGAGGGTCACGGTGCTGTCGGATGTTATGACTGCGGTGAATCCTGCAGCATCACTCTCGTTCAGGTCAAGAGCCTTGATCTTTAGTGGTCTGTCGCTGTAGATGATACCATCGTAGAATGTACCTTTGGCTTTGAACTCTATTTCAAGTCCAAGGCGACGAATTGCCTCTTTCATGTTGTCGGCCGATGTGAATGCGATGACTTCGTGGGCAACATTGGCGCTTGTACGGGAGTTTCCAAATTCCTTGAAAGTGCTGCCGACACCGTTGTTGCCTCCTTCTCCGCTCTCTTTGATAAGAATCTCGGCGTAACGTCTGTATTGCGGTGGAGTGGATTTGATCTTGTATGCGGCAACTCCCAGTGCTACGCCCACGGATATGACAAACCAGTACCACTTTTTGAGGCAGTGGAATATCAGGTCCCTGATGGGAAGGATGTTCTCGTTTTTCTTTTTGTGAGACTTGTTATCTGCCATCTTACTGCGGTATTAGAATCGGGTTACGAATGTTACTATGGTGAGTGCGAGCGATGCAAGCGACATCCAGAACGAAACGGAGCGCACGGTGTTGCCGTTGGTTGATGACTGGCTTGCCTTGGTGGGGTTGGGCTCGACATAGACAATATCGTTCTGCTGTAGGTAGAATGCCGGTGATGTGTGGAACGTCGCTGCGTCATTGAGGTTAAGTGTGTAGGCCTTCTGCACGCCGTATTCCTCGCGCAGAACGGTGATGTTCTCGCGCTTACCTTGGATGGTGAGGTCACCTGCAAGGCTTATGGCGTCGAGCACTGTGAAGCGATCCTTGTTGATGTCGTACTTGCCAGGGGATGCTACCTCGCCGATAACGGATACCTGTTGGTTGTAGAAACCCACGATGACAACAGGGTCGAGCACTAACTTTTGCTCAAGAATAATATTCTTGATGTGTTTTGCAACCTCGTCGCGTGTCTTGCCCTCGACATGGATTTCGCCAAGTGTTGGAAAGTCAATATAACCGCGCTCGTCAACGGTGTAGGCAAGGCGGGTCTCATTGTTGCCACTGTTGTTGGTTGTGCGTGTAAGGTTGAGGGGGAGTGCCAGTTCTTGATCCTTGCTGTTGACATGGATTGTGAACTGGTCGCCGACTTTCAGCCTGATGTCCTGTGGAGTGGCAATTCTTACGCTTTCGCCGTTGTCAAGGTCCTGGAAGTAGGCGACTTTCTTCTGTGTTGAGCACGATGCTAGGATGAGAAGCATGAATAGTGCCGGGATGATTCTTTTCATATTCTTCATGTTTTTATTTTTTGACTCTGTTATCGCGTGCGCTCATTATGCGCGCGTTAGTATGTAAATATATTTTATTGAAATATTTTTATTGGGACTTAGCCATGGGCTTTACCCGATGACTTCGATGATGTCGGTGCTTATCTCGGTCAATGCCACGGCTGTTATACCTTCGATGAGCATGACGACGCGACGGCTACGCTTGCCTTGGAGCTTTACAAAATATCCCTCGGTGCCGTCGAACACTCCGCCATGTACCCGCACCTTCGTACCTTTCTTTATGTCGATTTCTTCGGGGCGCAAGTAGGTGATGCTTTCGTTGGCGGCTGTCGTCACTGCGATGAATTGTTGCATCTGGCAGTCTGGGACAATGATTGGGACGTTCTTGCCTGCTACGGGGCGTGTGTGGTATTGAAGGAAATTGACACCTTGCTTGAGTTGCTTGATTCTCTCCTTTGTGGTGTGGACGAATATCATGTTGTGGATTGCCGGCACCATTTGGCGACTCTTGGCTCCGCCCGGTCTTTCAACAAGCGCCTCTTTCATGGGAATAAAACACTCGACTCCTTTGCTGTCGAGGAACTCCTTAGCCCTGAGTTCGCGGCGGTAGGGCGCGCTCATTGCGAACCAGACTGGCGCGCTGTCATTCTCCATGGTTTTGTGGTTTGCTTTTGTTGCCTTGTGGGTATACTTCCGGCTCCTCGAAGGGTGCGTAATATGCTGTCCTTCAAGTTTTTAACTCTTTGTGTGTTGCGAATTGCAAAGAGTGGATATGAAAAGAGGATATGCGGCGTCATGCGTGGAACCGCTTGCCCTCAGTACAAATTTACCAAGAATTGTTATATTTTGCAAGTTTTTTTTAACAAGCGAAAATGCTTGTAAAGAAGTTTTACTTGAGCGTGATGCGGGCGAGGTAGTCATAGTGCTCGCCGTCAATGCATTTCTCGCAGTTGAAACCGTGCTCCTCGGCATACATTGAGAGTGTGTCGAAGTCGATGTAGAGCCAGTCGAATGGCTCGCCAGTGATGTTTTTGTAGCGCATCTTGTAGTCGATCTCGCCATAGTATCCGGCGGCGAGGTCAATGTCCATGCCTCCGTCTTCGTCCATGAAGACATATTTGATGTCAGACGAGTCAAGTAGCAACTGTCCGCCAGGCGCCATGAGGCGCTTTGCGCTACGGAAGAAGTCGCCAAGGTTTTCGACCTTGCCTACGATTCCTATGCCGTTCATGGCGAACAGGAGGGTGTCGAACTTCTCGTCAAATGTCTCGTCAAAGAAGTTTATGTTGCGGGCATCAATGCCTCTCTCCTTCATTACTTCAATTGACAACTCTGATATGTCAATGGCAACAACTTCCATTCCGCGCTCCTTGAGTATGATGCTGTGGCATCCGCTGCCTGCGCCTACATCGAGAACTCGTCCTCGGCAAAGTTCGATTGCTTTGCGCTCCTGGATGGGCATGTCGTCATGTGTGCGGAAAAGGGTGGGGACGGGGATTTCGTCCTCGTAGAACATAGATGATAGTACACGCAATTTGCCGGCTTTTCCGGTGTGGAAATAGTCGGAAATTGCCCTTCCCATCGGGTCTTTTTCCTTATTGGTTGTAGTGTGTTTCATAATGTTTCTTGTGTGTTGCTTTTTTTGATTCTGGCAATGACCCGGTCGGCAACAGTCTGTGGGGCAATGTCCATGCATCTGTAGTCGCCGAAGCGGCATGGTTTGTTGCCAAAGATTGAACAGGGGCGACATTCAAGCGGCAGTTCTATGCAGTCTTCGCCTTTCTGTCTCCAGCCAAGGAAACCTGCGAGGGGCGATGTGGCTCCCCAAATGGATATGGCAGGTGTGCCGGTGAGTGATGCCATATGCATGTTTGCCGAGTCCATGCATATCATTGCGTCGAGATGGCTTATGAGGCGTAGCTCGCCGTTGAAGTTGCTTTTGCCAATGAATGAGATCGTGTTGGGGTATTTGCTGCACCAGTCGTTGATGACGCTCTCCTCCTTGGGGCCGTTGCCAAAGAAGAAGAGTTTGATATTCTTCTGTTTTGACAGCAAGGCAACTACCTGTTCCATCTTGTCTAGTGGGTATATCTTGCCGTTGTGGCGGGCAAAAGGTGCAATGCCTACCCAACGGTCGTTGCCTTTTGCTGGGATGATTGTCGCGAAGTCATCGATGTTGCCCTTGCCTTCCTTGAACAAGGAGGTGAAATTGGGCTCGAAATGCAGGTCCAGACGTGTGAATACATCGCGGTAGCGCTCGAATGTGCTTTTGAGCGCACTCTTGTTGCTGCCGGGTTTTGTGAGTGCTTTCTTCTCCTTGCGCCCTTTGTTGATGCCCTTTACCTTTATTCTGCCAAAAAAGCTGAAGTATTTCCTTAGGATTTTTGTCCTTAGCACATCGTGCAGGTCGGCAAGCATGTCGGGTTTCTGTTCTGATAACTTGCGGTAGAGCCTGTAAAGGCCGTGCAGGCCTTTGTATTCGTCCAGATTTATTCCGATGAAATCCAGATTCTCGGGCTTGTTGATGAAGAACTGCCCGAATCTTTTGCGGCTTACAAAAATGAAGCGATGCCGGGGGTAACTCGCACAGAGCGAGTATAGCAATGGAATTGTCATTGCTACATCACCTACTGCCGAGAAACGGGTTATGAGTACGGTTTTGGCTTTGTTGTCACTTTTTGGTGCCATAGAGAACCGGGTTGAGCGCGGGGTCGTTGTACATCTTCATCTGGCGGTATACCTTCATGTACTTGCGTCCGGCTGCAATGTCATCGAGCAACTGGCCGATTGATGTGGTCATGTCCTTGTACTGCTCGTTGAGGATGTCGAGTTTTGCCTGGCACTTTGTGCGGTGTTCTTCGTCAACATCGGTGCGCTTTACCTCCTCCTGCATGTGGTATATCTTCAATGACAGGATTGAGTAGCGGTCTACTGCCCAGGCTGGGCTCTCGGTGTTGATGGTGGCGCCATCAAGTGGCTTTACTTCTTTGTACTGCTCAAGGAAATAGCTGTCAATGAGCTCAACAAGATCGGTGCGGTCCTGGTTTGACTTGTCTATGCGGCGTTTGAGTGTGAGCGCCTCGACTGGGTCAATATTCGGGTCGCGTATGATATCTTCGAAATGCCACTGGACGGTGTCTATCCAGCATTTAAGGTATAGATAGTATTCTATGCTCTTGAGTGGATATGGGTTGCTGATGGGCGTGTCGACATTGTCTGTCTTGTGGTAGTCGGCAATGGCCTCGTTGAAGATGGGCCAACTCATCTCGGTGAACTTTTTCATATGTTGTATTTTTATTTATGTTGCTTTCTTGGTGCGTATCAGTAATATCCTTGATACGCCTTGTATTAATGTGCAAATCTAACGAATTTAATTCTAACTGCAAAACTTTGTGTTAAAAGTAGTGGCAACTTGTTATATTTGTATGCAAGTCTGTAAGAATATGAACTGTTTGCGCTATTTTTGTCCTTTGAAAATATATGGTCTTATGAAAGTTGTCATTGATGAGAAAATTCCATACATAAAGGATGCTTTGCTTGCAATGGGTATGGATGTTGTTGCTTTGCCCGGTGTGGATATCAAGAAGGTGGATCTGCTGGATGCCGATGCTCTGTTTGTGCGTACCCGTACCAAATGTAATAAAGAGTTGCTCTCGGGCACGGCTGTGCGTTTTATTGGTACTGCTACAATTGGCTATGACCATATTGATGCGGGTTATTGCAGTGAGAATGGCATATTTTGGACTAATGCTGCAGGATGCAATGCCGGTGCTGTATTACAGTATGTGCAGTCGGTGATATACTTGTGGGCTCGTGATAATGGGTGTGATCTTTCTGGTCTTACGATTGGAGTTGTGGGGGTTGGCGAGATTGGCTCGCGCGTAGCTGCATGGGCAAACGGTGTCGGAATGAAGGTGCTTGCAAATGATCCACCGAAAGCGGATTCCGGAGTGCGTGGGCTTGTTGCACTTTCGCAGATTGCCGAGGAGTGTGACATCGTTACTTTTCATCCGACACTTAATCTCTCGGGGGCATACACAAGCTATCATCTTGCCGATGAGGCTTTCTTTGGCTCGCTATGCCGGTGCAAACTTCTTATTAATGCCTCGCGTGGTGAGGTGGTCGACAATGCGGCATTGCTCGCGGCAATGGAACGTGGCGCAATCGGCTGTGTGGCATTGGATGTGTGGGAGAATGAACCTGTCATCAATATTCCGTTATTAAATAAGGTATATGTTGCAACTCCTCACATTGCCGGCTATTCGGCCGAGGGGAAATTTAATGCGACATCTATGGTGCTTGACGCTTTTGTGCGTTTTTTTAGTTATGCTGGTGCTGTTCCCCAATTGGCGCTTGATGCTCCTGAACAACCTGTGGTTAAGGCTGCTACAGAACAAGAGGCGCTGCTTTCAATATATTCTCCGATAGACGATACAACAGCGCTTAGGAGTGCGCCTTCTGATTTTGAGAAATTGCGTAACGGTTATAATTTAAGGCGTGAACCTTCTGCTTACAGGATTGAGCTCGTGGGCAAATATTGAAAAAGGTACACTTTTAACTTGTTTTTGCACATTTTGCGTTGTTTTGTGCAATGTTTGTGCAATTTTTTGCCTTCTTTTTTTGTAGTTCTTAAATTTTATCATACTTTTGCATCAAAGATAAAGGATATTTTCAAATCTTTAAAAAATTACGATTATGTCAGAAATTGAATCAAGAGTAAAAGCTATTATCATCGAGAAGTTCGGTGTTTCAGAGTCAGAGGTTACATCAGAGGCTAACTTTACAAACGACTTGAGCGCAGACTCATTGGATAGAGTAGAGCTTATCATGGAGATCGAGGACGAGTTCGGTATCTCAATCCCTGAGGAGCAGGCTGAGAAGATTGCGACAGTTGGTGATGCTGTCAAGTATGTAGAGGAGAAGGTTGCCGAGAAGTAATCCCTCTCTTCATACTGCACTCTAACAATTCTATATGAAACTGAGAAGAGTTGTTGTAACAGGTCTTGGTGCCGTTTCACCCATTGGCAATGATGTTCCCACTATGTGGGAGAACGCTGTTAATGGAGTGAGTGGCGCAGGACCTATTACTCGTTTTGATGCCTACCTTTTCAAGACGCAGTTTGCTTGTGAGGTCAAGGATTTTGATCCTACAGTTGGTATGGATCGTCGTGATCTCCGTAAGGTAGATGCTGATACGCATTATGGCGTAGCTGCTGCCGTGGAGGCAATCAAGGATAGCGGTCTTGATTTTGAAAAGGTTGACAACAATAGAGTAGGTGTCATTTTTGGCGAGGGTATCGGAGGCTTGGGCGCTCTCGAGGATGAGATGCGTACTTTTGCACTTAACCAGGAGAATGGTCCCCGTTTTTCTCCATTCCTGATAACAAAGATTATATCGGACATGACAACGGGCATTATCTCCATCCGTTATGGTTTGAAAGGCCCTAACTACGTGACAACATCGGCATGTGCTTCATCGTCAAATGCAATTGTTGATGCATATGACCAGATTCGTTTGGGCAGGGCTGACGTTATTGTGTCGGGTGGTGCTGAGGCTGCGATATGCAATGTCGGTGTTGGCGCTTTCAATGCAATGCATGCCTTGTCGGTACGTAACGATGACCCACAAGGTGCATCACGCCCATTCAGCAAGAGCCGTGACGGTTTTGTTATTGGTGAAGGTGCTGCGTCGCTTATTCTTGAGGAGTATGAGCATGCCGTTGCGCGTGGTGCAAAGATATATGCCGAGATTGTTGGTACAGGTTTGACTGCTGATGCATATCACATAACAGCTCCACACCCAGAGGGTGAGGGAGCCTATCGTGTGATGAAGGCTGCGCTGGACGAGGCCGGTCTGCCATTGGAGAGTGTTGACTATATTAATGTGCATGGTACATCGACACCTGCCGGTGATGTAGCCGAGGCCAAAGCTATCAAGAACCTCTTTGGTGAACATGCTTATAAGTTGAATATAAGTTCTACCAAGTCAATGACCGGTCATCTGCTTGGCGGTGCCGGTGCGTTGGAAGCTGTTCTTACTGTGCTTGCAGTTGAACATGGAATCGTTCCACCAACGATCAACCATGCCGACGGTGATGAGGATCCTGATATAGACTACGGAATGAACTTTACCTTTAATAAGGCTCAGAAAAGGGATGTAAAGGTTGCATTGTCAAACACATTCGGTTTCGGTGGCCATAATGCAAGCATTGCTTTTAAGAAAATTGAAGGCTAATAGACTTTTCAGAAAAGTTATTGATAGAATAAGACTCCTGTCCCGAAAGGACAGGGAGTCTTATTTGTTGTTATATTCCATACTGGGATATGTTCCGCGTGACATCAAGATCTATGAGATGGCGATGACGCACAGCTCTTTGTCGGGCAGCCAGAAACTCTCTTGTAATGAGCGTCTGGAGTTTCTTGGTGATGCTGTATTGAGTTCTATTACAGCTGATTATCTCTATTCTAAATTCAGTCGTGAGCGTGAAGGGTTCCTCACTAAATCTCGCAGTAATCTTGTTTGCCGTGAAAGATTGAATGAACTGGCACTACAGATTGGGCTGGACAAGTATGTGAATGCCTGCGGAGTAGCTCATCAGCATAACAATTATATATACGGTAATGCACTGGAGGCGCTTGTGGGCGCAATTTATATTGATAAAGGCTACAAACAGTGCCGCCGTTTCCTGCTTGACAGGGTTTTCTCCCGTCTGGCAGACATTGAGTCTGTTGTCAAGTCTGACAAGAATTACAAGAGCCGTCTCATTGAGTGGGGACAGAAGAAACATATCGATGTCGAGTTCCGTCTTGTATCCGAGGAGATGCGTAAGGAAGGAGTCTACTTCGTGAGTGAGGTGCTTGTAGACGGCAGTGTATGCGGTGTCGGTGACGGTTTCTCAAAGCGTGAGAGCCAGCAGAAGGCTGCCCGCCAGGCCATTTCTAAACTGAAGAACTCCTGATTATCTTTTGCTGGATAGTGTGACAGCAGCTTTAAGCCTGTCGCCTCCCATTGGTGGGGTGTCCTTGCAGAGCGTGATTTCTATTGCCACAATCTGCAAGAATGTTTCATATAGCCTTTTTGAAATCCTTTGGCATACATTTTCCAGCAGTTTTGAAGGCTTTGTCATCTCCTGCCTTAGAATCTCATATACATCGGCGTAGCTTACTGTACCGTCTATCTCATCGCTTGTGATGCAGTTATAGTCGTTTATCTCCATTTTGATGTCTAATGTAAACCACGCGCCAATCTTCTGTTCCTGTGGCATTACTCCATGGTGCGCGAACAGATGTACATCGCGCAATTCTATAGTGTATTCTTTTATTTCCATATCTTATAATTTGACCATTCAGAACCAACAGGGTTCTGAATGGTGTTAAGTTTGTTATCCGCATTTTGAATAGCCACATGCCGGGCAATGCAGGCAGCCCTCCTCAAAAATGAGTTGTTGTTTGCAATTTGGGCATTTCTCGGCAGTAGAGGTGCCGTCCTTGATGTATCGTTTCAATGCGCGTTCCACGCCATTCTTCCAAGTGTTGATGTTGTCCGATTCGAGCTGTAGCGAAGAGATCAATTTGATTACCTGTACGATTGGCATCTTGTAGCGCAGTACGCCCGATATAAGCTTTGCATAGTTCCAGAATTCGGGGTTGAAGCGCTCCGATAGTCCTTCGATTGTAGTCTTGTAACCTATTTTGTTCTCGAACTGGAAGTCGTATCGTTTTGTTCCGTCCTCATTGGTGTGTTTTATTATGATACCGTGAGTGACGTTCTTCGGCAATGGAATGCCGTCCTCATCGTCTTGCTGTCCAGTGAAGATCTCGTATGGTTCCCCGTTCAGCAGGCCTATGAATGCTACCCATTTTTCCTTGTTGTTCTGGAAGCGCACTACATCGGCCTCCAGGATAGTGGGGCGCACCTCTGTTATGAACGGTTTCATCTCCTCGCTCTCCTTTTTCTCCTTCTTGCTGTCGGTTGATACCAATACTCCCGCGCGTGAGCCGTCACGGTATACGGTGCAACCCTTGCAGCCGCATTTCCATGCGGTTATGTATAGCTCGTTCACTAGTTTTTCGTCAACATTGTTCGGCAGGTTGATTGTGACGCTTATTGAGTGGTCAACCCACTTCTGTATGCGTCCCTGCATCTCTACCTTGGCAACCCAATCAATGTCGTTTGATGTGGCCTTTGCGTATGGCGAGCGTGCTACAATGCTGTCAATCTCTACCTGCGAGTATCGCTTGGTGGTGTCAATGCCGCTCTTTTTCATCCACTCCACAAATTTATGGTGGTAGACAATATACTCCTCAAATGTGTCGCCGTTTTCGTCGGTAAAATCCACATGTACCTCAGGGTCATTGGGGTTTACCTTCCTGCGGCGCTTATATACGGGCATGAATACCGGCTCAATTCCCGATGTGGTCTGCGTCATTATACTCACTGTTCCTGTTGGCGCAATGGTAAGGCAGGCAATGTTTCGGCGTCCATGTTTCTTCATGTTTTCGTATAGTTCCGGGCAAGCCTCTTTCAAACGGTTGATGAACGGGTTGTTCTCCTCGCGCTTTATGTCGAATATCTCGAATGCTCCGCGTTCCTTTGCCAGGTTTACCGATGAAGAGTATGCTGCAATTGCCAATGTCTTGTGGATTTCCTCAGAGAAGGCTGTAGCCTCCTCGGTTCCATAGCGCAGTCCCATTGCTGCAAGCATATCACCTTCGGCTGTAATGCCCACTCCGGTACGGCGACCCATGCTGCTCTTGCGCTCAATCTTTTCCCAAAGCTTTCTTTCAGCACCTTTTACCTCTTCGCTCTCGGGGTCACTGTCAATCTTCTCTTTGATTGCTTTGATTTTCTCAAGTTCAAGGTCAATGATGTCATCCATCATGCGCTGTGTCTTTGTGACATGCTCCTTGAAAAGTTCGTAGTCAAAATAGGCCTCGGGCGTAAATGGGTTTACGACATATGAGAAAAGGTTTATGGCTATGAGACGACAAGAGTCGTATGGACATAGCGGTATCTCACCGCACGGATTTGTCGATACGGTCTCGAAGCCCAGGTCGGCATAACAGTCGGGTATTGATTCACGTTTGATGGTGTCCCAGAACAGGACTCCTGGTTCGGCCGATTTCCATGCATTGTGTATGATCTTGCCCCAGAGTTTTGTAGCCTCAATCTCTTTGGAGTATATCGGGTTTTCAGCATCAATAGGATATTGCTGTCTATATGGGGCAGCAGTGGTTACGGCTTTCATGAAATCGTCGTCAATCTTTACCGATACATTCGCACCGGTAACCTTGCCCTCGGTCATCTTTGCATCAATAAAAGCCTCAGCGTCAGGGTGCTTTATTGATACGCTGAGCATCAATGCACCACGGCGTCCGTCCTGTGCGACCTCTCTTGTAGAGTTGGAGTAGCGTTCCATGAACGGAACAAGGCCGGTCGATGTGAGTGCCGAGTTCTTTACAGGTGAACCTTTTGGACGTATGTGCGACAAGTCATGTCCCACGCCGCCACGGCGTTTCATCAGCTGAACCTGTTCCTCATCTATGCGTATGATGCCGCCATATGAATCGGCTTTGCCGTCCATGCCGATGACAAAACAATTCGATAGTGATGCAACTTGGAAGTCGTTGCCGATACCGGTCATCGGGCTGCCGGATGGAACTATATACCTGAATTTGTCGAGCAGGTCAAAGACCTCCTGCGCTGTCATCGGGTTCTCATACTTGGATTCAATCCTTGCGATTTCGTTGGCGATACGCCAATGCATATCTTCGGGTGACTTCTCATATATATTGCCATATGAATCCTTTACGGCATACTTGTTTACCCAAACTCGTGCGGCCAGTTCATCACCGTTGAAATAGTCGAGCGAGGCCTTGAAGGCTTCGTCATAGGTGTAGTGTCTTTTGTTCATCTCTGTTTAGTCGTTAGTTGTTAGTGTAGTATGTTTTTGTGGTGACGCAAATTTAAAAATCATTCATATAATTGCCAAATATATTTCATTAGAACTTTGTTTTCTATTTTTAAGTTTTCTAAAATATTTTTTAATGCATTGATAATTAATATTGTATCTTTTGATTATGTCAGAAAAGTTTTCCAAAAATAAAATTTACAGGAATGGTCCGTTGACTTTTTATTCTTTTTGTTTAGTCATATAAATATTCTGGATTGTGTGCTAATGAATTGTGATGTCCGGGTATATACACAGCAAGCGCCCGCGACGCGGGCGCTTGCTGTGTATATATGTATTTTCTTGTTATGCGCTTTGCAGTGAATTGTCAATCTCTTCAAGTTCTACTTTGAACTGTTTGTCAGTATCGGCAAGGTTGGCAATGGTCTTGCAAGCATGGAGTACTGTTGCATGATCCCTGTCTCCAATGTACTTGCCAATCTTTGATGTAGACATGTCAAGGTGTTTCTTGGCAAGGTACATAGCTACTTGGCGAACAAGAACTACCTCGCGCTTGCGTGAACGTGTGTTTATTGCGTTACACTCTATTCCGTAGTAGTCCGATACGGTCTTTATGATGTCATCAATAGTGATTGTCTTCTTCTCGTAGTCCGAGAAATCACCGATAATTCTGCGTGCAAGGTTGATGTCTACATCTGTATTGTTTATTGTAGAGTGCGCCATCAACGAAACAACGATGCCCTCAAGGTCGCGTATGCTTGCGTTTACATGTTCTGCAATGTAAGAAATCACCTCTTCGGGGAATTTGAGTCCATCCCTGTATATCTTGTTGCGAAGGATGTTCTTGCGCAGTTCAAGATCGGGCTTTTCAATTTCGGCTGTCATGCCCCACTTGAAGCGTGTAATCAAACGCTCTTCCATACCCTGCAATTGCGCAGGCGAGCGATCTGATGTCATAATCAGCTGCTTGCCATTCAGATGCAGGTGGTTGAAAATATGGAAGAACGCGTTCTGGGTCTTTTGAAGGCCCGCAAACTCCTGAATGTCGTCAATGATAAGGACATCAATGCTTTGATAGAATCTCATGAAATCATTGAAGTTTTTCTGGAGTATAGAGTCGGTGTACTGCACCTGAAACAAGTGTGCCGATACATAAAGTACGCGCAATTCAGGGTGCAATTCCTTAATTTTTATACCGATAGCATTCACGAGGTGCGTCTTTCCAACACCTGATGAACCATGGATGAACAATGGATTGAATGCCCTGCCCGGTTTGTCGGCAACACTCGCAGCCACAGAACGTGACAAGCGGTTGCTGATTCCCTCAATGTAGTTGTCAAAGGTGTAACGGTTGATGAGCATAGAGTCCAATTCCTGTACAGCCTGCTGCATGGCTACCGGTGCACTGTTACCGCTGTTTGCAGTTCTTTTGCCCGAGATTCCATTATTTTCGGTGCTAACCTCTACGCTAAGGTTGTTGTCCTTGTCGGTAAGCACGCTGTACATCAACTGTGTTCCCTTGCCCATTACCTTGAAAAGGGTAGAGCGTAACAGGTCGACAAAGTTACCCTCAAGGAACTCATATACAAAATTGCTCTTGACCTGAATGGTAAGAGTGTTTCCTTCATACTTGAGCGGCTTGATATCCGCAAACCAAGTATTGAAAGTTGTTTCAGAGACATTGTCACGAATGAACTCCAAACATTTGTTCCATTTTGTATCGAGATTAGGTGTCATCGACCGTTTGTCCTTTTATATATTTATTATATGGGATTAAAAGAGGGGAGAGTTACAGATTCAACAGGTTTGAAAAGCGTCAAAATTCTGTATGTGTATAAAATATAAAGTGTCCTCTCTTGACTAATTCCTATGCAAATATCTGCAAATAAAAATGAAAATGCAAGTAAGTGAAAAGTATCAAAATACTTGTTTGTAATAATAGGCTGTATATCAGTTGGTTAAAAAAATATAAAGGGCAAAGGATGCTATTTTACGTTATTTTTTTTAAACATTGATTTTCAGTACATTAACTCAACTTGCACACTGTGCCGATATTGTGAAAGATGATATAAAAATGCGCCTCTTCTATCTGTGGTGTTGGTTTTATGGAGATGGTTCACATGGGTTCCAGATTTTTACTCTATTTAGAATAAGTCTATATAATGTGATAAATTTTTTTATTTGGAAATAATTTATAGACCCCAATGCGGTGGTGAAAAATGTGTCAATTTAATTTGCTTTTTATGAATTAATGCTATTACTTATACGGCCTCTCCATACAAAAACTTGTGCTCGGTCAACTGTTGTGGCAATCAAAAAAAGGCTACTTCAATGGTAGCCTTTTTTTGATTATTATCTTGCAATTTCAAGATTCAGTTCTTTGTGAAGTTTTTCAATCAGCGGATTCTTTTCTATAAGCATCGCGAACTGCTTGCTCTTGTCGCTTGTGTGCCGTTCCACAACAACTTTGTTGATGACTATCCTCATCTTCATCTTTGTACCTCCAAGGGATCGGCTCATGCCTTCGCAGATGTTCTCTTCCTCCTTGCTGAACAGTTCTGCAGCCATTGGATTGTCTACGCAGATTATAAATGTTGTATCACTCTCCTTCTTTGGCACAATAATTTTCATGCGGTCAGCCAGCGCACGCTCATTCTCGGGCAGACGCAATGCATATGATGTCCAGGCTTGTCCCAATGAAGCATCGGTTATTTCAAATGATTTGACTGTTACTACATCTGCTACAATGGGTTTTTGTATTTCAACAACTGTAGGCTGTTGAATCTCCTCCTGTTGCGGCTGATTGCCGATGTTGGTCCTTGATCTTTGGAACATTCTTCCAAGCGTTCCTCCGCCTTCATTTCTTGTGCGTAATCCTTCGGGTCGTCCCTCTATTACTGGTTGTGCTGGGGCTTGCACTGATGGTGGAGCGGTTTGCTGTTGAACCGTTGGTGTCGGAGATGGCTCTCTTGTGATAGATGTCGCTATTGGGGCTGCTTTTGATGCCGTTGTGTCAGCAATAGGTGTAGCTGACTGCACTCGCTGTGCACTTTGCTCAGCGGTGTTGAAAAGAGGTTTTAATATCTTGGGGCGACGCCCCCGACTCTCCTCCCCGTCGTTGTCGCTCATCTGTGACAACTCAATAAGTGCAAGCTCCACATGCAGACGCTTGTTGCGGCTTGTCCTATAGTTGAGGCTACAGTCGCTACATAGTCTTATGGCTTTGAACAGCATTTTTGGCGTGCAACGTTTTGCCTGCTCTATGTATCTGTTGCGTAGCTCTGAACTGCCTTCAAAAAGTTCGGCTGTGGCCTGGTCGCTATTTACCAGCAGATCCCTGAAGTGAGATGCAGCACCTTCTATAAATATGTTGCCTTCGAATCCCTTGTTCAGTATCTCGTTGAAGAGCAATAGGCATTTTGATGCTTTCTTCTCTATGATGAAATCCGTGAGTCTGAAATAATACTCATAGTCAAGCACGTTGAGACTGTCAATCACCTTGGTATATGTCAAGTCTCCTTGTGTAAAGCTTGCCATTTGGTCAAAGAGAGACAAGGCATCACGCATGCAACCGTCCGATTTCTGGGCAATGATTCGCAGAGCCTCATATTCACAGTTTATTCTCTCCTTGTTGGCAATGCCCTGCAGGTGTGCTATGATATCTCCTGCTTCAATGCGACTGAAATCATATATCTGACAACGAGATAGAATGGTTGGAATAATCTTGTGCTTTTCGGTTGTCGCAAGAATGAAGATTGCGTGTGCAGGCGGCTCTTCAAGCGTCTTTAAGAATGCGTTGAACGCAGCCTGAGAGAGCATGTGCACCTCGTCAATTATATATACCTTGTATTTGCCAACCTGGGGCGGAATGCGTACCTGCTCGTTCAGCGATCGTATGTCCTCAACCGAGTTGTTACTTGCAGCGTCAAGTTCATATATTGAATATGAACGCTGCTGGTTGAATGACTGGCATGACTCGCACTGGTTGCATGGCTCGCCATTTTCTGTCGGGTTTGTACAGTTTATTGTCTTTGCAAAGATTCGTGCGCAAGTGGTCTTACCCACGCCTCGTGGTCCGCAGAACAGGTAGGCATGTGCCAATTTACCGCTATGGATAGCATTCTTTAGGGTTGTCGTCAGCGATTTCTGCGAAACGACAGTCTCAAATGTGTCCGGGCGGTACTTTCTTGCCGAAACTATATAGTTTTCCATTCTCCTTTTATATTATATTGTATCAATCTTTACAAAGATAACGCAAACGAGCGAGATAAATAAAGCTTGCTTTAATTTATTTCACAGCGAGTGCCGCAAATCTTATCCAAAGATAACGCAAACGAGTGAGATAAATAAAGCTTGATTTGATTTATTTCACAAAGAATTGTAGAAATCTTATTTTAAGATAACGCAAACGATCGAAATGGTGTCAAATGTTTTTAGTGGGGTGTTGGTTCTGCAGTGCCATTGTAGAATAACGTGTCCGCTTGCCAAAACTTGTTCATTTATTGTGATGTTCGGCATTGTTTTTTCATTATCTTTGTGGCAGATTAACTGCAGTTTATGTATAGTAAAGTTTTGGAAAAGATTAAGGTTGTTCTGGGGTGGATCAAGAAACACAAATATATATTTGTGACTCTTGTCTTTTTGGCTATTATACTCGTCATAGATGATAACAGTTTGATAAGCCACATGAGAAACCGTGCAGTTATAGATGATTTGGAAACCGAAATAAAATCAATGGAGGCAGATTCGGCCGATATCCAGACAAAACTGAAACTTTATACCGCCGATAATCCGGAAGTAATTGAAGACGAGGCACGCAAGCGCGGTTTGCTCCTGAAGAATGAGGATGCATATATAATTAGGAAGAAAAAGTGATGAAACAGGCTTTTTTGCGTTGTCTTATTGCATGTGCAATATTGTGTCTCTCTTGTAGTGAAAGACAAGCCAAGAATCTTCTTGACGAACAAAACAATATGATAAATCACAAGAGAAATCGGGCTGTTATAGATGAGTTGATAAGCGAGATAAAATCAATGGAGGTGGATTCTGCCGATATTCAGACAAAACTGGAACTATATACCGCTGATAATCCGGAAGTAATTGAAGACGAGGCACGCAAGCGCGGTTTGCTTAAAAAAATTGAAGATGTATATATAATAAAGAGGTAATCAAAGTGAAAAAGTATATTGTATTATTGAATTACATTGGCGCTTTGGCGTTGTTGGCAGGCTTGGTGATGCGAGTGTTGCTTCCTGAAATCTATTCTGTTGTATATATAAGTGGTGCTGTGGTTTTCGCTGTTACACAGTTTATACTGCGTCCCCGTTATGAAAGCTTGGTTATGCGTCGTCTCGTTTCGCAACAGCAACTTGCCAGTTTATTGCTTGTTGGTGCAGGTGTGCTTATGTTTACTCATTACAATAATGAATGGATAGTTATTCTGCTATGCGGAGCGCTGATGGAACTTTATTGCGTGTTCCGATTGTCGCACGAGATAAAGAAACTTGAAAAAAACAGCTAAAAGGATTTGGGTAATTCCTAAATACAATGCGGGTGAGCAAATATTTGCTCACCCGCATTGTATTTATCTTAGTCTTACAACATCTCCCACTTTTAGTGTAGTATAGCTTTCATATTGTGGGTTCAGCTTGTAGAGTGATTTTACTTTTATGCCATAAATCTGTGAGATCTTGTAAAGACTATCGCCCTTCTTTGTGGTATGGAAATTGTATCCATTTGTAGCCTTACTCCTTTTTTTCTCCAGGTAGACAATGTCGCCTTCCTTGAAAGTATACTCCTTGTACAGATCGTTGTATTTGCGTATCTTGCGTTTTGAGATTCCAAGTTCCTTTGATAGCGACTTGAATGTATCCCCTTCGCGTGCTATTACATATAACAGGCCGTTAGCTTTTAGAATCTCTCTTTTTTCATTGGTGCTCTTTGTTTCTTTTTTGGTTCTCTTCTTGCTGTTACTGTCATATTGGTGCAGTTCGTATCTTTCTATTATACCTATGAGTTTCTTGTCGTACTCCCTGTCTTCGGCATAATATGCATCCTTCAAACCCTTTGCCCAACCCTTGTAATCAGTGATTTCCAGCTCAAAGAGGAAATCGTAGCGGCTATTGTCGCACAGGAATTTCGAGTGGTCCTCGTATGACTTGGCAGCATCCTTGTAACGGCGGAAAATGCACCACCTGCCATTGTCGAACGAGTGGATTGTGTCTCCCTGCCATCTGTCATCGGCCTTGATGCCGAAGTGGTTGTTTCCTCTTGTGGCAAGTTTGCTTGTTCCTCTGCCGCTCTCCAACAATCCCTGTGCAAGTGTTATGCTTGCCGGGATGCCATATTTTTTCATCTGCTCAACCGCAGCCGGGTGAAATTTCTGCAAATAAGCCTCGCTCTCGTTTAAGCTCTGTGCCGCAATTGGGCCATTTGCTATAAACAGAATTATAATGGTAAGTACAATTGTTTTTGTAAATCTCATGTGTGTATATTGCTAAACAAGTCACAAAATAAGTGAATAAATTGTTTATACGCAAGATTTTGGTTACATTCGCACAAATAATTATGTGCTGAGCAACCATTGCGGTGGCTTTGCTGTTAAATATATATGATTATGAAAGAGATGACAATAAATACCAAGGTACTGGTTTGCACGCTTGACGAACTCTCGCCAGCAGACAGGGAGGTCGTGGATGCGGCGCGTGCTGCAACAGCCAACAGCTATGCCGTGTATTCGCATTTCAATGTGGGTGCAGCCGTGCGTCTTGCCGATGGAACCATTGTGCGCGGAACGAATCAGGAGAACGCAGCCTACCCCTCGGGGCTTTGTGCTGAGCGCACTACGCTCTTTTGGGCAAATTCGCAATACCCCACACAGTCTGTCGAAGTCCTTGCCATTGCTGCACGTACAGAACAGGGCGAACTTCCAAAGCCCATCCCCCCCTGCGGAGCATGCCGTCAGGTAATCCTTGAGACAGAAAAACGTTTCAACAAGGCAATCCGCATCATACTCTATGGAGCGAAAGAGTGTTATATAATTGAGGATGGAGTCAAGGCACTGCTGCCACTCTCATTCGATGCAGCTTTCCTTGAATAAACAGCTCCGGAAGTGATGAAAAAGATAATGTTCGTGTGCCACGGGAATATCTGTCGTTCCCCGATGGCCGAATTCGTGATGAAGTCGCTTGCACAGAAAAGTTCTGCAGGCGAGGAACTGCATATTGAATCCTCGGCCACCAGCCGCGAGGAGATTGGCAACGGTATATACCCGCCTGCGGCGCATACATTGTCGTTGCATGGAATAGGGAGCAGCGGACATCGCGCGCGTCAGTTCACTGTGGCCGATTATAATGACTATGATATGATCATTGTCATGGAGGACTACAACAAACGCAATCTCATGCGCCTTATCGGGTGTGACTGCGAGAATAAGGTGTGGAAACTTCTCGATTTTGCGGCCGAAGAGCCGCAACCTTGCAACGGTGCCGACATTTCGGACCCTTGGTATCATGGCAATTTCGAAAAGACATACAAGGAGATAGAACAGGGATGCAAAGCTCTGTTGAAGTATTTGGGATATTGATATGAGGAGCGTTGCCGATGACAAGGTGATAATGGGCATTGATCCCGGAACGAACATCATGGGATATGCCTTCATTGGCGTGAACGGAAACCGTGCACGCCTCATTACCATGGGCGTTATTGATATGCGCAAATGCAAGGATATGTACATGAAACTTGGCGAGATCTTTGAAAGAGTGCAGGGACTTATTGCATCTTTCCTGCCCGATGAACTGGCCATTGAGGCACCTTTCTTTGGAAAGAATGTGCAGAGTATGCTCAAGTTGGGTAGGGCGCAGGGTGTTGCCATTGCAGCAGCCATTAGCCGCCAGGTACCCATTCATGAATATGCTCCGCTCAAGATAAAGATGGCCATTACCGGTAACGGCTCTGCATCCAAAGAACAAGTTGCCGATATGCTGCGTCGTATGCTCAACATTTCCAGCGATGAGATGCCTCAGTTCATGGATGCAACCGATGCCCTTGGTGCGGCATTCTGTCATTACCTGCAAAACGGAAAACCGGTGAGCGATAAGAAGTACTACACAGTTGATGGGTGTCTCCTGGGGTGCACTGGCCGGCGCTTTCTTAGCCCCGTTCCTATACGGTTTGTACTGGAAGAAGACAACCAAAGTTGC
>JAFOCD010000110.1 GCA_017381475.1 Bacteroidaceae bacterium | reverse complement strand
CAACGAAAGCAGCGCGGCATGGATAAAGGGAGGAACAAAGATTGCATTCCTCTCAAATGCAAGCGGCAGCAGCCAGGTTTGGGAGATGAACCCCGACGGCACAGAGCGCAAGCAACTCACAAATGACGCAAGCGACATCGAGGGTTTCCTGTTCTCACCCGATGAGACAAAGGTAATCCTTATCAAGCGCATCAAGACAAAGCCCACGACTGCCGACATCCACCCCGACCTTCCACTTGCAAAGGGCTTTGTGGTAGATGACCTCATGTACAAGCACTGGGATGAGTGGCTCAACGATGCCCCCCACCCCTTCATCGCGAACTTCGACGGCACATCAATCGACGAGGGCAAGGACATGCTCGAGGGTACAGTATATGACTGCCCTAACCGCCCGTTCGGTGGCGCAGAGCAGCTCGCATGGAGCAACGACTCAAAACAGATTGCATACTCATGCGTAAAGAAGAGCGGACGCGACTACACATTGAGCACCGACACAGACATTTACCTCTATGACCTTGCAGATGGCACAACAACAAACCTGTGCAAGCTCGACGAGGAGCGTTCAAGCTATGGCTATGACAACGCGCCACAGTTCTCGCCCGACGGCAAGATGATTGCATGGACAAGCATGGCACGCGACGGATACGAGAGCGACCAGATACGCCTTAGCGTAATGAACCTTGCAACCGGTGAGCGCACATACCTCACAGGCATGCCCGATGCAAACGGCGTTACAGCGTTCGACAGCAATGTCGACAGCTACTGCTGGGCACCCGACAGCAAAAGCCTCTATTTCACCGGTACATGGCACGGCACAACACAGGTATACAACATCACCCTCAAGGGCAAGCTCACAAAGATGACCGAGGGCGACCACGACTACAACTCAGTGGCAATGCTCGGTGGCAAGAACCTTATCATGACACGCGTTTCAATGAGCGCACCTGCCGACATCTACACAATGAAGGCAAAGGCCGGCGCCGAGGTTAAGCAGCTCACATTCGAGAACAAACACATCTTTGACCAGATAGCTACAGGCAAGGTAGAAGCACGCTGGTGCAAGACCGTTGACGGCAAGGACCTTCACTCATGGGTAATCTACCCTCCACACTTTGACCCTACAAAGAAGTACCCAACCCTGCTCTTCTGCGAGGGCGGTCCACAGTCACCCGTGAGCCAGTTCTGGAGTTTCCGTTGGAACTTCCAGATAATGGCAGCAAACGGCTACATCATCATCGCCCCTAACCGCCGCGGACTCCCCGGATTCGGACTCGCATGGAACGAGGAGATAAGCACCAACTATGGCGGCAACTGCATGAGCGACCTGCTCACAGCAATAGACGACATCTGCAAGGAGCCATACGTGGACACCGACCGTTTGGGTTGCGTTGGCGCAAGCTTCGGCGGCTACTCGGCAATGTGGCTCGCCGGCCATCACGAGAAGCGTTTCAAGGCATTCATTGCACACGACGGTTTCTTCAACATGGAGCAACAGTACTATGAGACCGAGGAGAGCTGGTTCCCCAACTGGGATTTGGGCGGAGCACCATACGAGCAGAGCGAGGGCGTGAAGCGTTCATACGCAAACTCACCACACAAGTTCGTTGACAAGTGGGACACACCAATCCTGCTCATCCACGGCGACCGCGACTATCGCATCCTCTCATCGCAGTCAATGGCAGCATTCAACGCAGCACGCCTCAAGGGCATCCCTGCACAGTTGCTCCTGTTCCCCGACGAGAACCACTGGGTGCTGAAACCACAGAACGGTATCCTGTGGCAGCGCACATTCTTCGCATGGCTGGAGAAGTGGCTCAAGAAGT
>JAFOCD010000109.1 GCA_017381475.1 Bacteroidaceae bacterium | reverse complement strand
CGGTATCTTCCGTACTGTATCGTTGACATCGACAAATCCTGTCGAGTTGCGCGATGTACGCGTACGCACCGACCTTGACGCCGAGTACAAGGATGCAGTTGCAAACATTGAGGTTGACGTGCGTAACCTCACAGCAAAAAAGGCAAAGAAATATCAGGTAAAGGCGCAACTCTACAAGAATGCACTCTACAGCGACGACAACGAGATAGTTGAAGGTGCTGTTTCAACAGTTGCACTTGACCAGTTGCTCGCTGGTGATACAAAGACTTTGAAACTTGATATTCCTGTAGCCGATCCTGCAAAGTGGAGTGCCGAGGCTCCCAACCGCTATACATTGGTTGTCTCTTTGCTCGACAAGAAGGGTAATGTTGTTGAGACTGCTTCTACTTACTTCGGTTTCCGCGAGGTTGAGATCCGCGATACAAAGGCCGAGGATGATGAGTTCGGTTTGGCAGGACGTTACTACTACCTCAACGGCAAGCCCATCAAGATGAAGGGTGTGAACCGTCACGAGAGCAGCCTTGAGAGAGGCCATGCAGTGACACGCGAGCAGATGACAATGGAGGTTATGCTTATGCTTCAGGGCAACATCAACCACGTGCGTAACGCTCACTATCCCGATGCTCCATACTGGTACTATCTCTGTGACAAGTACGGTATCTACTTGGAGGATGAGGCTAACATCGAGAGCCATGAGTATTACTATGGCAAGGAATCACTCTCTCACGTTCCCGAGTTTACAAATGCTCACGTGGCACGTGTAATGGAGATGGCGCATGCAACAATCAACAGCCCAGCAGTCTGCATCTGGTCGCTCGGTAACGAGGCAGGCCCCGGTGACAACTTCGTTAAGGCTTACGATGCTTTGAAGGCATTCGATGCTTCACGCCCTGTACAATATGAGCGCAACAACAATATCGTTGATATGGGTTCTAACCAGTATCCTTCAATCGGTTGGACACGCGAGGCCGTTAAGGGTAAGATGAACATCGTTTATCCTTTCCACATATCCGAGTATGCCCACTCAATGGGTAATGCAGGCGGTAACCTCATTGACTATTGGGAGGCTATCGAAAGCACAAACTTCTTCATCGGTGGTGCCATCTGGGACTGGGCCGACCAGGCTTTCTGGAACGTTGACCCCAAGACAGGTGACAAGTACATGGCATACGGTGGTGACTTCGGTGACCGTCCAAACGACCACACTTTCTGTATGAACGGTGTCGTGTTCCCCGACCACTCTCCAAAACCACTTTATTATGAGGTTAAGAAAGTATATCAGAATGTAGGTGTCAAGATGCTTGAGAACGGCGAGGTTGAAATCTTCAACAAACGCTACTTCAACTGCCTGTGCGACCTTGACGTGAAGGTCTCTCTCTGGGAGAACGGTAAGCAGATTGACTCTTACTACATGCCCGACATGAAGATTGCTCCACGCACAGCAAAGACACTCAAACTCAAGTTCAACAACGCAAACTTTGCTGCCGACAAGGAATACTTTGTCAAGGTACAGTTCCTGCTCAAGAAGGATATGCCTTGGGCTAAGAAGGGATATGTCCAGATGGAGGAGCAGTTGAAGCTCCAGAATGCAGCAAAGGCCGCTCTTCTTGCCGATGTTGCAAAGAGCAATGTCAAGATGAAGATGACCGAGGACAAGGCCAACGCTACAACAACAGTTGCAGGTGACGGCTTCACTATTGTGTTCAACAACAAGACCGGTGTGTTCGAGAGCGTTATATATGGCACTGAAACAGTGTTCGAGAAGGGTAGCTCAATGACTCTCAGCGGCTACCGTGCACCTGTTGACAATGACATCTGGGCTTGGAACCGTTGGTTCGCTCTTGGTTTGTACAACCTTGAGGACGAGGTTACATCATTCGTTTCACAGAAGAATGCCGACGGCACAATCGTACTCCAGTACATCGTGCGTTCACAGGCTAAACACCCGGGTCGTCGCGTGAAGAACGAGGACAACAGCTTCACACTGCAGAGCGATGCACGCGAGTTCGGCGAGAATGAGTTCCACTTTGTTTCAAACAGAATCTGGACTATCTATCCCGATGGTTCTATAGAGCTCAACAGCTCTGTGACAGGCAGCGACGCTGCTGTTGCTCTCGCACGCGTTGGTTACCTGATGCAGTTGCCAAAGAGCCTCGACCAGTATACATACTATGGCCGTGGTCCATGGAACAACTATAACGACCGTCGCACAGGTGCGTTCATCCAGCAATACAAGAGCACTGTTGCCGAGCAGTTCGTACACTTCCCAAAACCCCAAGATATGGCAAACCGCGAGGAGGTTCGTTGGGCAACATTGACAAACGCTGCGGGCAATGGTGTGATGTTCGTTTCTACAGGTGCTCTCTCAACAACAGCATTGCCATGGAACGATGTTGAACTTACAGAGGCAGCTCACCCATATCAGTTGCCTGCATCATCGGGTACATGGTTGCACCTCGATGCTAAGGTCAATGGTCTTGGTGGTAACAGCTGTGGCCAGGGTGGTCCACTGGAGCACGACCTTGTGAAGTCGGGCGAGAACACAGTCGGTTTCATCATGCGTCCTGTAAAGGCCGGTGACAACTATGAGCAGCTTGCAAACGTTGCCGCATCGGGTGTTATCCCTGTAGTCCTCAAGCGTGACATGCGCGGTACTGTAACAATGTCATGTGCAAAGGACGGTGCAGCAATCTACTACAAGATTGGCAAGAACGGCAAGAAGACTCTTTACACTGCTCCTGTTGACATGAGCAAGGGTGGCACAATCACCGTGTGGGAGAAAGCTACTCCAAAGCTTGCGGCAACATACTCTTACGAGGCAGTGACATCAATCCCTGTAACAGTTGCCTTCTGCTCAAGCCTTGAGCCGGGTTCCGGTGCCGAGAAGATGCTCGATGGTGACCCATCAACAATGTGGCACACAATGTACTCTGTAACCGTTGCCAACTATCCTCACTGGATTGACTTCGATGCAAACGAGGAGGTTACAATCAAGGGCTTCAAGTATATGCCTCGCCAGGATGGTGGCAACAACGGTAATGTAAAGGGCTACAAGATTCAGATCAGCGCCGACGGCAAGAACTGGAGTGAGCCTATCGTTGAGGGTGAGTTCCCATACAGTGCCGACAAGCAGACAGTTCTATTCAAGGCTCCGGTGAAGGCGCGTTTTGTACGCTTCACAGCTACAAGCTCACAGAATGGTCAGGACTTTGCTTCGGGTGCCGAGTTTGAGTTGATCAAGGAGTGATAAGATTTTTTTGTGGAATTTTTAAAAGTATGACTATGAAAAAGAATTTGTTATTACCTGTTCTTTCGCTTGTATGCGCAATGTTGATGGTTGCGTGTGGCGAAGAGAAGAAAAAGGAAAATTCCGGTCCGGACAAGACTGCCTATACAAAGGTGTTGCCGGCAGACGCTGCAATGGTGATGAAACTGGATATCAGCAACTTGTTGGAGAAATCGCAAGTGTTGGAGAATGCTACCGTTATAACAGCCTTTGAAGATAAACTTCAGTTTGTGCCCGAGGAGGTCGCACCATTGTTGAAAAGCATATACGAGGATCCTAACAATTCGGGCGTTGATGTGAAATTACCAATTTATTTTGCCATCAACGATATGGATTATAGACATGGTATGGAAGCAACTAGTGGTGTTGTGGCTGTTGCAATTAGTGACAAGAAGGCCTTTGAAAAAACAATGTCTACATCTTTGGGTGATGATTTCAAGACTGTTTCAAAGAATGGTATGAAATATATTTCTATTGATGAGCCTGAAGTGGAGGTGGCATACGATGCCAATAAACTAGTTCTCGTTTTTGACAGGAACCATGCAAATCTGTCGGCATATACAAGCCTTTCAACAGAAAAAATGGCGATTAACAGCAAGAAGTTTGATGTGATGTTCAAAGGCGATGATGATATGAAATGGGCTCTCAATCTTGAACCTTTGATGGACGAGGTGTTAAAGAGCGGGCTTCTTGATGCAGGCATGAGACCTTTTGTAGGTATGGTTAAGGAGTATACCGTATATGGTTCTGTCAACTTTGAAAAGGGCTTTGCAAATTACAAGATTGATACAAATGTTCCGGCAGAGTATAGCAATGTTGTAAAGGCTTTCTTTGGAACACCGACAAAGCGTCATTTCAAGTATATACCGTCTAATAGTTTTGCTGTGTTGAACTATAATTTTGATATGCAGCAGTTGTATCCATTGCTTGAGGCTAACGGCTTGATTAGACAACTCAGCGCCTTTGGCTATGATGAGCAGAAGGTGAAGTCTATACTTAAGTCTGTGAGCGGTGATTATACAGCTGCATTATGGACAAGTAGTGATAGTGGCGATGACCTTCAGTATATGTTTGCAGTTGATTGCAGTGACCGTCTGGTTTTTGATCTTTTGTTCTCGTTCGTACCTTTGAAATATGATGTGACACCGATTGATGAAGATGTGTATGCGTTGAATGTCAACAGAAGAGAGATCTACAACTATTATACCTATGAAAGTGAATATGTAAGGGAGGGATATGACTATTATCTGATGTATAAGGATGGTGCAATTATGGTTATGCCCGAAAATCTGTATAATGAAATTTCATACGGCGGCGAACTTAGCGCGCTGAGAAATAATGTAACAAAGAATAGACTGTATGCTTCTATGAGCGACGATATTGTTGTTGATATGAAAGTGCTCGTTGGTCTTCTTCCAAGTTCTGATGACAATGTTTATTATATGGATGAGGGTGACAAGGCTATCCTTGAATTCCTTGGCATGATTCAGAGTCTGACTGTTGATTTTAATCTGTTGGATCTTAATGTCAAATTGAATCTTGTTGACGATAGCGCAAATTCTTTGAAGATTATATCGGACAAGACGATTGAATTGATTCAGCAGGTTGATTTGTCTGACAATGAAGAAATAGACTATTACGATTGATTATGATTGATTGCATTGTTCTCAATGATTTGAATCTTAAGGCTTTTGCCGGCGCACCACAAGGTGGTGCGCCGTCCGAAGTCTTTGGACCGAAAGTTGAGTTCCGTAAAGGAGTCTCATATCTTATCGAAGCCGGATCGGGAAGGGGCAAGAGCTCTTTCTGTGCCTTTCTTTGTGGTTTGCGCAACGACTATTCCGGTACAATAAGCTTTGGCGACAGGACGTTGAAGGGTGGTGGAAAACCAGACTCATTCTTTGTGACTATGCGCAAGAAGTCTATAGCTGTAATGTTTCAGGATTACAAACTGTTTCCGGAACTGACAGCTGTTGAGAACGTGATGCTAAAGAGTCAGTTAACGGGCTTCTTCTCCAAAGGTGAGGTGCGTGACATGTTGACAAGGCTTGGGCTTTCAGCACACATGGACCGTCCTTGTGCTACATTGTCTATTGGACAGCAGCAGAGGGTCGCCTTTGTCAGGGCGTTGGCACAGCCATTTGACTTTATTTTGCTTGATGAACCCATAAGTCACCTTGACGAGGAGAATGCAATGGAAATGGCCCGTATGTTGAGAGAAAGACAACAACGGGATAACATAGGCATCATTGTAACTTCGATAGGTTATAGGTTGCCGTATGAATATGATGTTGTGATGAATTTATAAAAACTGATGTGATGGAGTTGTTGTATAAACTGTTGAGGCAAAATGTGAGCATCATGCAGACTGCAGTATTTTTTATTGCAAACTTGCTTGGTGGCATCATTGTTCTATTGGGTATTGAGGCCTATTGTGATTTCAGGTCAATGTCCGGTGTAGACAATAATTCTTTGTCGTCAAATACAGTTGTCATAAATAAGAACTTACCTTCGGATGCTACAATAAGCAGTCTTTTGGGTATGCGCCCATCTTTTACCGATCAGGAAATTGAGGAATTGGAATCATTACCATCAGTCTCAGCTGTCGGCAAATTTATAGCAGCTCGTTTTGAGGTTGTTGCTGTGTTGTCGATATCATCGTCTAGGGTTTCAAGTGATATTTTTCTTGAGGCTGTACCCGATGAGTTTGTGATAGACAACTACACGCCGGTCGAGGGTGTCTCTTCCCGTTGGAGTGCAGAACTCGGGGATACAATTCCGGTAATAATACCGCGAAACTATCTTAATTTGTATAATTTTGGTTATGCAGCATCCAATGGTATGCCGCAAGTGAGCAATGACCTTGTGGGGTACTTGCCACTAAAACTGGTTTTCAGAACAGTAAATGGCAATATCGCATATGATGCGGTGATATGTGGCCTTACTGATAAATTCAATACCATACTTGTGCCTTGGAATTTCTTGAACAATGCGAACGAAGAGTATATGCCTGATAGTGACGATGCTCCCTCACGTCTTATCTTGAGCACTGAGGCTAGTGATTTTGATGAGGTAACCTTCGATTTCTTTGCAGAAAAGGGATATGTAGTCGAGGGTGATGCCATGAGCGTTAAATTGCAGAATTTTGCCTATGGATTGCTGTATATAATAATAGGTGTTGGCACCGTGTTCTCAATTCTGGCATTTGTGTTACTTGTTGTAAGTATTCTGTTACTTATTGAAAAGAACAAGGATAAAATTTCGAATCTCTATTCTATCGGGTATTCGGTAGGACAGATATCAAGAGTGTATTGTATTTGGGCTTTTACACTTGATATTGTGGTATGGAGTGTCTCAGCAACGATTGCTACACTTGTATACCCTCATATTATAGGAATTTTCCAGGTTATGTCGCCAGGTTTTGAACCTGCATCTGCACTATGTGTATGGGGAGCAGCATTGGGCTTTACCCTTGCATTCGCATTAATACATGGCCTGATTATATACAAGAATGTAAGGAAACATTGTAAATGATGCATGTCCACACTAGGTGGTCCTGATATAATAAATAAAATATTTGCTATGAAAGGAATTGTTTTGGCAGGAGGTTCGGGTACCCGTCTTTACCCCATTACCAAGGGCGTGAGCAAGCAGATGCTCCCCATCTATGACAAACCCATGATATATTACCCCATATCGGTGCTCATGCTCGCCGGTATCAGGGAGATACTTATAATCTCAACTCCACAGGATCTGCCCGGCTTCAAGCGTCTGCTTGGCGACGGCAGTGACTACGGTGTGCGTTTTGAGTATGCTGAGCAGCCATCACCCGATGGTCTTGCCCAGGCTTTCATCATCGGCGAGGAGTTCATCGGTAATGACTCCGCCTGTCTAGTTCTTGGCGACAACATCTTCCACGGCGCTGACTTCACAAAGATGCTCAAGGAGGCCGTACATAACGCCGAGGAAAACAACAAGGCCACTGTCTTTGGTTATTGGGTAAACGATCCCGAACGCTACGGCGTCGCCGAGTTCGACAAGGAAGGCAACTGCCTCTCAATCGAGGAAAAACCAACCAACCCCAAATCAAACTACGCAGTAGTCGGCCTCTACTTCTATCCCAACAAGGTGGTTGAGGTGGCAAAGAACATCAAGCCCTCAGCCCGTGGCGAATTGGAGATAACCACTGTCAACCAGCAGTTCCTCTCCGACGGCGAACTCAAGGTGCAGACACTGCCGCGTGGCTTCGCATGGCTCGATACCGGCACCCACGATTCCATTGCCGAGGCATCAATCTTCGTCGAGGTTATCGAGAAACGCCAGGGTCTCAAGATTGCCTGCCTCGAAGGCATCGCCTACCGTAAAGGCTGGATTACCGCCGACCGTCTGCGCGAGATAGCCCAACCCATGATAAAGAACCAATACGGACAATACCTGCTCAAGGTAATCAACGAAGTTGAGACCTTCGGAGCAAACATAGACTGACAAAATGGAAGTAATAAAGACAGAGATAGACGGCGTGGTAATCATAGAACCACGCATATTCAAGGACGACCGCGGCTACTTCTACGAATCCTTCTCGCAGCGCGAGTTCGAAGAAAAGGTATGCCACACCACCTTCGTCCAGGACAACCAGTCCAAATCATCCTACGGTGTTCTGCGCGGTCTCCATTTCCAGAAACCGCCATATAGCCAGAGCAAGCTCGTTCGCTGCATCAAGGGCGCAGTACTTGATGTCGCTGTGGATATACGCAAGGGTTCGCCCACATTCGGAAAGTATGTGGCTGTAGAACTCACCGAGGATAACCACCGCCAGTTCTTCGTTCCCCGAGGCTTCGCCCACGGCTTCGCTGTGCTCACCCCCGAAGCCGTGTTCCAGTACAAGTGCGACAACTTTTACAACAAGGAGAGCGAGGGCTCGGTAGCATGGAACGACCCACAGCTCGCCATTGATTGGAGAATTCCAGCCGACAAGGTACTCCTTTCTGAGAAAGACAAGCTCAGCAAGAATATCGCCGATGCCGACTACCTCTTCGACTACAACGAAAGCCTATATTAAGAAATACAATAAACAATGAATATACTCGTAACAGGAGCAAACGGACAGTTGGGTAACGAGATGCGCCGCCTTGGTGCCGTGTCCCCCAATAATTACATCTTCACCGATGTAGCCGAGCTCGACATCACCAATGCCGATGCTGTGATGCACGTGGCAAAGCATTATTCGATAGACGCAATCATCAATTGCGCCGCATATACCAATGTCGACAAGGCCGAGAGTGACCAGGAGACAGCCGAACTCATCAACGCCACCGCCGTGGGCAACCTTGCCCGCGCAATGAAAGAGGTAGGCGGCACACTCTTCCATGTCTCGACCGACTATGTATTCGGTTGTGACGGCAACACACCACGCACCGAGGAGATGCCGCTCAACCCCCTTGGCGTCTACGGCCTCACCAAGCCCCATGGCGAACAGGCCATTGAAGCCAGTGGTTGCAAGGCACTCATCTTCCGCACAGCATGGCTCTACAGCGAGTTCGGCAACAACTTCCTCAAGACCATGCTCCGCCTCACTGCCGAGAAGGAACAACTCAATGTTGTCTTCGACCAGGTTGGCACTCCCACCTACGCAGGCGACCTTGCCCTGGCAATCTTCTCAATCATCGAAGCCGGCGTCTATCCAGGCAACGAAGGCATCTACCACTTCTCCAACGAAGGCGTATGCTCATGGTACGACTTTGCCGTTGAGATAGCCGCAGCAGCAGGGCACACCGGTTGTCGCATCAATCCCTGCCACAGCAGCGAGTTCCCCTCGCCCGTGACCCGCCCGCCATACTCCGTGCTCGACAAGACAAAGATAAAGAACACCTTCGATATCGACATCCCACACTGGCGCGAGTCAATGGAATACTGTATAAAAAGACTTAAAGCAAACAAATAAAAACCCTATATAGATATGAAGCGCAGCATAATAGTGACAGGCGGTGCCGGATTCATCGGCAGTCATGTAGTACGCCTCTTCGTGAACAAATACCCCGACTACCATATTATCAATGTCGATAAACTCACCTATGCAGGTAATCTTGCCAATCTCAAGGACATTGAGGCCAAACCCAACTATACATTCTTCAAGGCCGACATCTGTGACTTTGACGCGATGTACAAACTCATGGTCGACTACAAGGTCGACGGCATCATCCACCTTGCCGCCGAGAGCCATGTCGATCGCTCAATCAAAGACCCCTTCACCTTTGCACGCACCAATGTGATGGGAACCCTTTCGTTGCTCCAGGCAGCAAAGCTCTACTGGGAATCACTCCCCGAGAAGTACGAAGGCAAGCGCTTCTACCACATCTCCACCGATGAGGTGTACGGAGCACTTGAAATGAACCATCCCGAGGGCATAGAACCACCGTTCACCACCACAGCATCATCGGGCGAGCATCATCTTGCCTATGGCGATGACTTCTTTTACGAGACAACAAAGTACAACCCACACAGCCCATATTCGGCATCAAAGGCAAGCAGCGACCACTTCGTGCGCGCATTCCACGACACCTACGGTATGCCTACAATCGTCACCAACTGCTCAAACAACTACGGACCCTATCAGTTCCCCGAGAAACTGATACCGCTGTTCATCAACAACATCCGTCTGCGCAAGCCACTTCCAGTATACGGCAAGGGCGAAAACGTACGCGACTGGCTCTATGTAGTAGACCACGCCCGTGCCATTGATGTAATATTCCACAACGGTAACACAGCCGACACCTATAACATCGGTGGCTTCAACGAGTGGAAGAACATAGACATCATAAAGGTAATAATCAAGACCGTCGACCGTCTTCTCGGTAACCCCGAGGGCGCATCTCTCGACCTCATAACCTATGTCACCGACCGTGCCGGTCACGACATGCGATATGCAATCGACTCGACCAAGCTGCAGAAGGAACTCGGTTGGGAACCAAGCCTGCAGTTCGAGGAGGGTATTGAAAAGACCGTACGCTGGTATCTCGACAACCAGGAGTGGATGGACAACATCACCAGTGGTGAGTATGAGAAGTATTATGATGAAATGTATAAGAACCGTTGAAATTTCGTGAATGACTAAAAAGCAAATTTGGTAAATGCCCAAACTTGCCTGTACTCGTTGTAAAATACTAAAGTAAATTTTGTGTTTAACTCGTTTGCACAAGTTTTCTGTGTTACGCTTGTCTTTAAAATCCTCATTTACATTTAGCAAACTGTGGTTTTAAAGCCTTCGCAAGCCTTGAACTTTGCTTTTGATTCATTCCCAGCAGAAGAGAGTGGCTTTTGACAGTTGTCAAAAACCACTCTCTTTAATTATTCTTTTGTTGGTATTTAGAATATCCTTATCGAATAACCAAGTCTTGCCGTGATAGTAGTGTTTGCCGAGCGGCCGAAATCATCCATCTTTGAATTACTGAAAATGTCGGCAAGTCCATAATAGTATCGTCCTTCGATGAAGAAATTGCCTATTTTGGTCTTTAATTCCAATCCTAGGCCACCTGCAATGCCATAGTCGAACTCATTCTGGGTGGCTTTGCCATAGACCGGGCGAATGCTTGCCGGGCGTTCATCAATAATCCAATCGCCCGTGTAGGTTTCGTCCTCGTTCAGGAAAAAACCGATCTGTGGACCCAGATTTAGGAAAAATTGCAGTCCACGTTCCTCCTTTCCCCATGAAACATGTGCGAAAAAAGGAATTTCAATGTAATTTGTTACACGGTGGTAACAGTTCTTTGTACCATCGTCAAAATCCTCAATCCATCCTCGTTGCGAATAATTCACTTCAAGCTGTGCAGCGCATATCATGCTGAAATATTTTTCGCTAGTATAGCGAATATTTATTCCTCCGTTTGCACCCTGTAGAAACTGTTGTCTGATAGATGGCTGGAATTCCATCTTGTTAAGGTTGAGACCGCCCGAAACACCCACTTCAAGGATGTTCCTTGGTTCTTCAATCTGGGCATGAGTACTTGTTGTAAATCCCAGAATCAGTGTCACTATTATGTATAGACTTCTCTTCATTCAATCAGTTGGTACGGTCTTCTATTACCGGCTCCTGGATGGAGTTCATTGGTTCATTGTTGTTTGCCTCCTGATGATTTACATCAAAATCAATCTTCTCTATCAGATATTCAGGGCTGAAGTGGATGAAGAAGAACTTGTTGTTTACAAAACCATCCTTCTCGCTTATCCTTTCAAATTTGAAGTCGGATTGAACGGGCATGAACGGAGTCTCATTTATTTTTTCATCCATTTGGTTTCCGTGCAAACTTGCTGCAAACAAAAAGAAATAGCCGGTGTCATAACCCAACATTCCATACCTTGGATATATGTTCTGTATGCTGTTGTTATACCAACGGTAGTACTCTTCCTGAAATTCTGCAACTTTTGGCAAGGAGTTGTGACTGTAGAAAGTTGCATATATGTAAGTGTCTATTTCATACATCATCTCTCTTGTGTCTTTTGCGTGTATCTGCCATTCTGGATAACCAAATAGTTTGAAATTGCATTCCTTTGCAACTAATAGCGAAGGCAATAGGGCATTGAGTGTGGCAGCCGACGAGGATGTGGGTACTATAATGGTTTCTCTATCGTTTTGGCAAATGTTTGTCAGTGTCTGTACTATATCTTTACTATTGGTGATCTCTTCAATCTGTAGAGTTGTGTGCGGTATACCGTTCTTGTTCAGTTCGGCTGTCAGCGATTTAATAAACTCTTTTTTGCTACTTTCTGTATCCTCGACAAACAGGACATTCGCATTAGGGAATGTTTTTACGAACTGCTTGCTTACCTGTGGCAAGATGAGTTGCTGTATACCATTAGCAATGTATACATACGGGTTGTTTATTGCTTCATCCTTCTTGCTTGCAAATGGGATGACTAGCGGAATTTCGCGCTCTTTTGCATATTTTGCAAGTTCCTTGTTATGCTTTGGGTATGATGCACCGATAATAAGTTCAACGTCATCAAGCTCGCCACTCGCGAGAAGACTATCAAGGCTTGATTCCTTTTGTCCTGCATCGTATGTGTTAATGACAAACGAATACCCCTCTTCCTTAAGTTGTTCAACAGCCATAAGGAATCCTTGATAATATTCCACCATGCGACTCTGCTCCTTTGGGGCGTAGCTGTCAAGCAAGAATGAAAGTACAACTGCAACATTAACAACCTGGTCATCGTTGAATCCCCTTGGCTTTATTATTACCTCTTCGATTTGGGGAACTGTGACAACTTCAGTCTCTGTTACTGCCTCAAATTCTTTATCTTTTTGTGTATTTTTATCAATGTTGACAATCAATTTATTGCTATTTGATGGCGCAGGAATGTTAAGCACCATCTTACGTTTCAGCTTTTCCTCTCTTAATATTGGATTGGCCTTGATAAGTTCCTCCTCTGTAATATTGTATTTCTCGCAGATTTTCTCAATATTTTCCTTGCGCTTTACTTTATGAGTGCCAATGATTGTCTGCGATTCCTCTTCTTTTACATTTTTTACAGGTTCAATGGCTTTTGCTTGAGAATCCTCAATCTTTTGAGTCTGCTGCTTTACGGGTATTATTATCTCTTCTCCAGCTTTGAAGTTGCTGATACTCAGCCCTGGGTTTGCAGCACATATCTCATCGGTTGTGACATCATACATCTTGCTCAGACGGTATAATGTCTCGCCTGGCATAATTGTATGGGTCTTGCCGGTTTTCTCTTTGCTTGCTGTATTACGTGGAATGATGAGCTTCTGTCCAATAGAAAGAACCTCGGCGCTTCCCGGATTGAATTTTACAATCTCTTCGACAGTCGTGTTGTATCTCTTTGAAATTGAGTACAGGGTCTCTCCTTGTGAAACAGTGTGACTTACATAGTTGGCATTTTGCGCACTTGCTGTCATTGATATCACAATAACAGCCAAAACAAACAAAATTCTTTTGCAGATTCTCATAATGACCTAGAGACGTTAAAACAATATTTCTTGCGAAGATACATAATTATTGCCAATATATTATGATGTAAAGGAGAAAAAGATGTTGCCCGATTGTTCAAAGATGAAGTTGTTATGCAAAAGGATTAAAACCTTGGTGTTGTTTGTGCTTTTTTCGTACAGATTTATTATTTTTGCTTTTTGTACGCGGTACGGGTAAAGTGATGGCTCTTTTACCTCTTTTAAGCGTTGTATAGAAAAATAGATTTCATGAAAAAGTTTTTTATATTTATATCGTTGCTGCTTTTTTGTGCCTCCACTACAATGGCACAGGAGATTGAGTCTCCCGAACCGACGGCACTTGTCGTTGATTCAAAAGGAAATCTTTCCGACCTTTCTATTGGAGAAAGCTTCTCTGGCGAAGCTCCTGTTACGGTAAGGTTCTATGCAAATGCGAGGGAGGTTGACGGTTATTCACTTACATGTACCTGGAATTTCTTCCGTGAGGGCGAGGATACACCTTATCTCGTACGCCACGATCTCGATGTGCAGATAGAGTTGCGTGAGAGTGGTGCAACAACAGTTATGCCCACCATTACTTATACAAGCCTTGAGAACAGTGAGATTTACTGGCTGTTCGGAGATGAACATTATGGATCTCCTTTCAATATAGTTCTTGCAGAGTCTGCTCTTGAAGCACCCAATGCCTTTTCTCCAAATGGTGACGGCATAAACGATTTTTATAATGTATTCAATGTAAAGTCCATTGTTGAGTTCCATGGTGCGATATACAACCGTTGGGGGCAGGAACTCTACCGTTGGGGCATTGATGAGATGGGTGTTGAAGGAACCGGCTGGGATGGCAAATACAAAGGCAACCCGGTGAGTGATGGCGTCTATTTTGTTGTTATACGGGCAAAGGGTGCCGATGGCATTGAATATGAGATAAACCGTGATGTAAATCTATTGCGTGGATATTCCGAAGGGGTGAAATAATTTATGATGATGGAAAAGGAGGAAAATGGAAAGATTGAGGTATATGGTGCTAGAGTACACAACCTCAAGAACATAGATGTTGAGATACCACACGATTCACTCACCGTGATAACAGGTCTCAGCGGAAGCGGCAAGTCGTCGTTGGCTTTTGATACAATTTTTGCCGAAGGACAGCGTCGTTATCTCGAGACATTCTCGGCATATGCCCGTAATTTCCTGGGTGGCCTTGAACGCCCCGATGTCGACAAGATAACTGGTCTCAGCCCGGTTATCTCCATTGAGCAGAAGACTACCAACAAGAACCCCCGTTCGACAGTGGGTACGACTACCGAGATATATGACTATCTGCGCCTGCTATATTCCCGTGCAGCCGATGCCTATTCCTATCTCTCGGGTGAGAAGATGGTTAAATATACCGAGGAGAAAATCCTTGAGCTTCTACTCAGTGCCTATGATGGCAAACGCGTCTACATCCTTGCGCCACTTGTAAAGAACCGCAAAGGACACTACAAGGAACTCTTTGAGCAGATGATGCGCAAGGGCTATCTCAATGTGCGCATTGATGGCGAACTGTGCGAGATGTCGCGCGGAATGATGCTCGAACGCTACAAGAACCACGATATTGAGGTTGTCATTGACAAGCTTGTTGTTGATGCCAAGGATACCCAGCGTCTCAAGCAGAGCCTTGCAGCGGCACTTGCGCAGGGTGACGGTCTGGTGATGATAATGGAGATGCCATCGGGCGAGGTGCGCCACTACAGCAAGCGCCTCATGTGTCCCGTCACAGGTCTTTCATATAAGGAGCCCGACCCACATAATTTCTCTTTCAACTCACCCCAAGGATTCTGCCCCAAGTGTAAGGGCTTGGGAGTGGTGAGTTGCGTTGATGTGGACAAGGTGGTGCCCGACCGTACACTGTCGGTGTATGACGGTGCCTTGGCACCGCTTGGCAAATACCGCCGTTCGTCAATATTCCAGCAGATAGAGGCGGTGCTTGCGCGTTACGATGCCGATTTGAAGACCCCCGTCGAGGAGTTGCCCGAGGAGGCGCTCGACGAGATACTCTACGGCTCTCCCGTACCATTGAAACTCAGCAACTCCAGTGAAATGTTCTATGACAGCATCTCTACCTACGATGGCCTTGTCAAGTATATACAGCTACAGAAGGATACAAGCGTCTCGGCCAAGGAACTCCGTTGGGCCGAGCAGTTTTCCATGATGCAGACCTGCCCCGAGTGTGGCGGTGCACGCCTCAACAAGGAGACGCTTCACTATCGTCTTGCAGGCAAGAATATCTCAGAACTTGCTTCAATGGACATTACTGCCCTCAATGAGTGGCTGGGACAGCTCGACAACTCGCTAAGTGAGAAGCAACGCACCATTGCCGGCGAAATTGTCAAGGAGGTGAAGACACGCATCGGCTTCCTGCTCGATGTGGGTCTAGGGTATCTCTCGCTCAACCGTTCTTCGGTGTCACTCTCGGGTGGCGAGGGACAGCGCATACGCCTTGCGACGCAGGTCGGTTCTCAACTTGTAAATGTCTTTTATATTCTTGATGAACCAAGTATCGGCCTCCATCCGCGCGACAATGACAGGCTCATCGGTTCGCTAAAGTCGCTCCGCGACATTGGAAACACCGTCATCGTTGTAGAGCATGACCGTGACATAATGCTTGCGTCGGACTATATCATTGACCTTGGCCCTAAGGCTGGCCGCAAGGGTGGTGAGGTCGTCTTTGCCGGTACGCCTGCCCAGATGCTCAAGGGTGATACAATGACCGCGCGTTTCCTCAATGGCAAGGAAAAAATCGAGATTCCTGCGGTACGCCGTCCGGGAAACGGCAATGTCATAAAGATTACAGGTGCATGCGGTAACAATCTTAAGAATGTCGATGTCGAGTTCCCTCTTGGCAAACTCATCTGCGTGACGGGTGTGTCGGGTGGCGGAAAGTCATCTCTCATCAACGATACCCTGCAACCAATCCTTGCAAAGCATTTCTATCGCGCATTGCGCGAACCGTTGCCATACGCCTCAATAGAAGGCATTGAGCACATAGACAAGATTGTGGATGTTGACCAGTCACCGCTTGGACGCACACCGCGCTCCAACCCGGCAACATATACAGGTGTGTTCTCTGATATACGAAATCTTTTTGTGGAACTCCCCGAGGCCAAGATACGCGGTTACAAGCCCGGACGCTTCTCGTTCAATGTCACCGGCGGCCGTTGCGAGGCATGTGGCGGCAATGGATACAAGACACTGGAGATGAACTTTCTCCCCGATGTGATGGTACCTTGCGAGGTGTGTCACGGCAAGCGCTATAACCGCGAGACACTTGAGGTGCGCTACAAAGGCAAGTCAATAGCCGATGTGCTTGACATGACAATAAACATGGCTGTAGAGTTCTTTGAGAATGTTCCTACAATACTTAATAAAATAAAGGTACTGCAGGACGTGGGCTTGGGATATATCAAACTCGGACAGCCATCGACAACTCTTTCGGGTGGTGAGAGCCAGCGCGTGAAGCTCGCTACCGAGCTTGCAAAGCGCGATACAGGAAAGACGCTCTATCTGCTCGACGAACCCACAACAGGCTTGCACTTCGAGGATATACGCGTGCTTATGAATGTGGTGAACCGTCTTGTCGATAAGGGCAACACTGTGGTGATTATTGAGCATAACCTCGATGTCATAAAGATGGCCGATTATATCATTGACATGGGCCCCGAGGGCGGACGCGACGGTGGAGTGGTGATGGCCACAGGAACCCCCGAGGAGGTTGCCGCCAAAGGAGTAGGGCATACGGCAAGGTATCTGAAAGAGGAATTGAATAATCAATGATTACTCATCATAAATAATGCCAATTACTGTTGGATTGGTATCTGAAAGAGCCGGAGGCGTCGCCTCCGGCTCTTTCAGATACCATGCAATGTCTGTTGCAACAGTGCGTTTATCTCCTCATCGCCGTTCTCGCGTTCCTTATTAAGTTTTACAAGGAAATCGGCGGTCGTTTTCAGAGCTTGGTTGATTGTCCCAGGGTCGTCACAGTTGACGGTGAGTTTCTCCAGCCGCTTGATCAGACGGTGGAAAAGCGAGAGTGTCTCGTTGTGTACATCGTCGAGACTGATGTCGTTTTTACCTTTCTTAAGCATCTTTTTTTAGCGGCAAATATAATGCCGCTTTTTTGTTTCAAGGTTGCAGAAATACCAACAATTCAAACTATTGTGCTGTTGTGGCAAATCTGCAACCTTACTTGTGTTTTACAGTGTTTCTTTTGCACCAAAAAAGTTATGAGTCTATCAATGGTTTTAACGGGATTGAATGGAGCGTTGGGGCTCTATTCGGGAGTGAAAGGGATGCTCGATGCGAGCAAAGCTTCAAAAAGTGCAAAGGGGTTGCGTAATAAGGCCAAGGCCGCGGAGGATGGCTGGTATCGGCGTAACTATTATGAGAACTATATGAACAGCACATCTGCAAAGGCTGCGATGAAGCGTGTCGAGAATAGTCTGCGGAAACAGTCTGTGCAAAACAGAGCATATTCGGTAATATCGGGTGCAACACCAGAATATTCTCTTGCCCGCAACGAGCAGGGATTGCGTACTATGGAGAACTTGACAACCAACCTTGCTTCTATGGACAGCAATAGGAAAAGCCAGGTTGATGCCATGCATCAACAGAACAAGAATGCATTTCTCAATAGTGAACTGAATGACCTTGCAATGGATGAGCGTATGGCTGTTTCTACAGCCGGTAATGGCTTGAATTTATTGCAGAATGCTCTATTGGGCGTTGAATGGGGCAGAGAAGGAAAAAGATAATGGCATTATGGGTAATGTGTATTTAGAAACCGAGTTGAAACATCGGCTTGATAATGCCATGGCGCGAGAGAAAGAGAGGTTGCAACAGGCCAAGCACCGCCGTAATGTGGCGGCAATGGTTGATTTCACCTCAAACCTCCTCTCGCTTGTGGGGCGCAGGAATGGAGTGCGGTATATGCCGGTAACTGATAGTCTGGCTCAGTATGGCAATGACTATTCCAAGGCTGTGCAGCGTTACAACTGTGCACTGAATGATTACAAGGGGGTGATAGCCGGTAATTATCTTCGTGAACGTCTTGCAGCTCAGGCTCAAGCCAAACAACCTGTTGACGGTTTTAGCAAGAATATGCCAAGCGTCCTTGGTAAGTCACGTATTGATAAAGTATTTAAGAATAGTAGAACAATTAAAAGTAATGATTATGTTTTCGCTAAATTCAGATGATGAGAAAAATAAGAAAAAGAAAAGTGATGGGTTGAACTATTCCATTGACGGTGATGGATCACTGTCATTTGGCGATGTTGGTGATTCTTTTATGGGAATGGGTGTGCTGGATAATGTTCCTGCCAAGCAGAAACTTTACAGCGAACATTATGGAAAGAACAGATTTTTTGATATGCCCTCTCTTGTAAAGACCAATTTTGATTTGACATCCTCGCTTCCCGATGATGTTAAAGGTGAAAGGAATGCATTTGCGGCAAGCGACAGTATAAAGAATACTCTTGAAACTATGCCTGATTCCGAGAGGTATTCACCTTTCAGGTACTATGACAGGAGTGATCCGTGGCAGAAGCATTTGAAGAAATACAATCCAAGGTATGTGAATGACGGTATCCTTAAGATGTATGCGACATCGCAGCAAGCCATTGATGATGTCGCCAAAGACTATTACAATAATCATCTTGGCAAGGTTTATGACACATACAAGAAGAAGCAGGAGCAGGAGATAAAGAAGACGATGAATGCCAACCGAAACCCATACGCGGCAATAAGCATGGCGCAGTACAAGAATGACCCGATGAAGGTCATTGACAACACGATGAATGATGTTGATATGGACCAATTGCGTGAAATGGTTGCTCCTATTGCCGGTCGTGCAGGTTTTGAGACAGACGAGTATATCAATGAATTCGTAAAGCCCACATTGAAGGATGTCATGATAAGGAAGTATGTGGACAAGAACAAACCCAAGAATAGTTTTGAATATATTCTAAGGTCTGCTAATGCTAACTCATTGTTAGGAAAGGGAGTAAACTTGGCCATTGGCAACAAATCTCGTATGCAGCTTGAGAGGGAGAGCCTTGCCGAGTATGATCCTAGCAGTTTGGAAAACTTTGCAGCCGGTGTTGGAGGATTGCTGTTTGATGCTCCGTTGTTTAAAGGAATCGGGACGATTTCGAATGCTGTTGTTGGAAAAGTGACATCCATGACAACAAACAGGTTGGCTTCACGCATCTACTCATATAATTCGGCCGAGGGGATGACATTGGAGTATGCAACCAGACAGGCCGAGCGTATGATTAGAGGAAACTTATCTTCAAAAATAATGCAGAGTGCAACAACCACCGGTCTCACTCTTGGAACATACGATTTTGCCAATAGTGTTGCCGAGGATGTCCTCTACAATGAGAGTGTTGATTTTGGCAGGGCTGGCGGTGCCTTTACAAAGGGATTCTTTACTGGTGGTGCGCTTGGTACATTTGGCGGTATATTCGGGAGCAAGACGGCTGGTCTTACCGGTGGTAAGAAAGTCGTGGCATCGGCAGGTGTGTTGAGTGCCGAGTCGGCAATTTTTACAGCCTCTACCGAGATTGACAAGGCGTTACATGGTGTTGCTGTAGAGCCAATAGACATTGTGAATGACTATCTTGAGAGTGCAGCGACACTTGGAGTCATGAAGCTTGTACATGTTAAGCCAAAAGGTGCTGAGTATAAACTTGACAGAAGAGGTAAACTGAAGGAGAAATTCCAACTTTCAAAGTCTGAGCAGGAGGAGCTGCGCGAACTGAACATGAACCCCAAAGAGTTCATGGATATGGTTGAGAACAGCTTGAAATACCAACCACTTGGCTCTGCCTCTAACTATTACGATGTGGTTGAAAAGTATCTTGCCTTGATGCAGAGCAAGGATGTGTCGGCTACAACCAAATCGAAACTGATGTATCTTATCGAGAATAAGATTACGTCTACACCACCGGTGATTGTTGATTATAATGTAGAGAAGACGAAGAAGAATGATTGGATTCTGACAACCTATGATTTCGAGGGTAACAAGATAGAACGCCATGTCTTTGAGCATGCCGGGAATGCGAAGAACTATCTGCTTGCCCACATGGGCGATTTCCGCAAGAACAGGATTGCTGCCTATGAGCGTGAACTGCTGCAGGTGTTCGATTCGCAGAATTTCCTTCGTCAGGCAGGTCTGTATGTGAAAGAGACCGGCGTGAGTGTTGACGAGGTTTCCGACGCGTTGTACAAACGTGCCAAGAATATGGAAGTGACTCAGCGTGAGAGTGACATTGTGCGAGATATTGTAGAACGTTCTTCTTACAACGAGACCGGCATGACCCAGTTCCTTTACAATATGCGTCGCGAAATAGAGAATAAGCATATGCTCAAGGAGGGTGCCATGTTGGACAATATTGACTTGCCATTCTATAAATGTACAAAAGCCGAGAATGCTGCGCTCGATGAATATGAGGAGCTTGTGCGCAATGAGGCCAATCTGTTGAAGCAGGGTGCCGATCCTCTACGTGCTGCTGAATTTGAGGAATTGGGGCGTAATAGCGCATTAAAAGGTATGAGCAACGAAGAGGTGAAGCGTAAGGAGGTGTTGGATTTCAAGACTAGCCATGACGAAGTACGGAATCCCAATGCAAAAAATCTCGAGGAGAAACTTCTGGAAATTAAAGAAGAGGAAGATCCTGAGCATGTGTGGAATTATGAGGGTATAGAGAATACAATCGAGGATCTTGAAAACTATAAGGCATATGCCGACGATATTGCCAAGAAACTCAATGTGGAAATAGAATATATATGGGACGAACGCGATATTCAGCGCCCCGAGAATGGCGACAAGTATGACATTACCAACTATAACAATAAACTTCGTGCCAAAGGATGGGCCGAGAATGGCAAGAAAGTCGTCATCAATCTGCCTAATATTGAATCCATTGAGGAATTGGAGAAAACGGTTGTTCACGAGGCTATTGTACATGTAGGACTTCCAAAGCTCTTTGGCTACCACTTCCAGGCATTCCTTGAAGAGTTGTACCGAAAGGCTACACCAGGGGTGCGTAAAGGTGTCCATGACATGAAACATACCTATAAAGTGTCAAATAACTATATTCTGGTAGAAGAGTATCTGGCTTCGTTGGTCGAGAGGGATGCAAGTACAATCCTTGATAAATCCTTTTACAAAGACTTGAAGGCTTTGGTGAAGAATTCACTTGTAAAGATGAATCTGTATACAGGTCGAAACCGCCGAGTTACTGATGAGGAACTCATCAGCTTGTTGCGCCAACATGCAAAATACATGAACAGGAATGCAGATCCTTCAAAATATCGTCGTTGGGTATTCGGTGTTTACAATTCTGCCAAACATAAAGCAGACACTTATACCGACCGTGGACAATACGAAGATTATGTCAAAGGAAAAATCGCCGAGGGGAAGTTCTTCTTAAATACGCCACGTTACCTCTACAATCAAAAGGCGTTCGAGAACTATGAATTATTGCCCGAGGAAAAGCAGGCACTCTTCCGTAAAAGATGGAATGCTACAGACGAGGAAATCCGCAGGCTCAAGTCGGGTGAGAGTTACCGTCTCGTTGATGAGAATGCTTCTCCTGCAAATGAAGAATTCAGTCGTGCCGATGTGGATGCTCTCAAATCAAGGCTCGAGAGCAAATATAATGATGCAATGAGGATGGCTCGGGCGCTCGAGGAGGCCAAGAATGCCGTCCCCGATTTTGACAAGGACGGTGTCCTGGACCAGACTTTTGCAGCCGATTACCAGTTTACTCCTGATGTGTTTATGAAACGTTTCCCATCATTCGATGAGTATTTGATCCATAAACTCTCTGGTAACAGTGTTGTACCTTTCATTTCCTATGATGATGCCGTTTCTTTAGAGAAAGTTACGACAAAGCAAGTCGGTGACTTGAAACGGTTTTTTACCGGTCCACTTGACATAATACGTGGTATGTTTCGGCAGAAAAACGATGGACAGTACAACGGGCGGAGATGATTTTTCAGTTCTAAATGATTGGTAAAATGAATAAATTTCTTGATAAACGAGTGAAAGTATCCACTGGCAGGAGTCAAAAGAAGGAGAGGGAGCCGGGCGTGGCTCTTGAATTCCTAAATGAGTGTGCTGCCTGCTGGAATGCTCTTGATGAGGCTCGCCGCAAATTGCGGCGTAGCCTTATGTACAGCTATGGCGACCAATGGGGCGACTTGGTTACAGACCCAGATACATTTAGTCAGATAACCGAGGGTGAACTCATAAAGAAGAACGGTAAGGTGCCGTTGAAAAACAATATGATAGCTCCAATACTTAGCAACATAGAGGGGCAGTTGCGACAGAATCTCATGCGCCCTGTTTGTGTCGTACGTGACCAGAGAGAGGCGCGTGTGGGTGAGATGATGTCTGTTGCGATTGAGTATGTCCATGACATAAATGAAATGGAGGAACTTGATGCCGATTCAATGCGCATGCTGCTCAATGGTGGCATGACAGCTCAAAGAATAGAGTATGGCGTGAACCCGGCAAAAGGCAAGCGTGATGTTTGGGTCTATGGCGTAAACCCCTCAAGGCTCTTCTTCAATGCCAACCTCGAGGATGTGCGCATGTGGGATGTTACCTGCATTGGTGAACTCTTTGACATGCCGCTCGATGATGTCCTTGCCCATTTCGGCAACACGCCAAATCAAAAACAGCGCATCCGTGATATATATGGCCATGTCTCTTCACATGCAACAGGGACCCACGCCATGCAGGGCTATGAGGCGCGCAATCTCTCTTTTCATTCAGCTTCTCACAGCAATCTTTGCCGTGTGATACTCGGGTGGAAACTTGAAACACGCGACGCCTATTTCTGGAGCGATTCCCAGCGAGGAACCTGGGGTTATCTGCCTTACAATGAGAAGAGTCGTAGGATGCTCGATGATGAGAACCGCCGTCGGCGCGAGGAGAGTGGAGAAGCTGTCGCCGATGACGATTTACTGCTTGTAGAGTATGAATTCGCTACTGAACGCTATTGGTACTATCGGTATATGTCGCCCTTTGGTGATGTGTTGCAGGAGGGACGCAGTCCCTATTGGCATGGAGAACACAACTATGTGCTGCATCTCTATCCTTTGGTACAAGGCCGTCTTGGGAATTTTGTGGAGCTGTTCATTGACCAACAGCGCGCCATAAACCGCACGGCAACGCTCATAGACTTCATACGCAGTACCTCCTCCAAGGGAGTTCTTGTCGTGGATGATGAGGCTTTCGAGAGCATGTCGCGCGAAGAGGTTATTGACGAGTATGTGCGCTACAACGGCGTGCTTTTCGTCAAGCTTAAACCGGGGCAGAGTATTGACGGCGTCGTGCGCCAGTATAACAGCAGTGCTGCTGTTGCGGGTGACTTCGAGTTACTCAACCTACAGCTAAGGTTGATAAACGAAATCTCGGGTGTGAACTCTGCAATGCAGGGCCAAAGCCCCCATGCCGGCACTCCTGCCTCGCTCTATGCTCAACAGGTGCAGAACTCTTCACTCAACCTCAAGGGGCTGTTTGACGGTTTCAGGACATTCCGTCGCCGGCGCGATGCCAAACTGATGAAAACCTTGCAACAGTATTATACCGACAATCGCTATATTGACCTTGCCGGTGCACAGTATAGCGATGAGGCCAAATGGTATGACCCACAGAAAGTTCAGGATTGTGAGCTTGACATAACAATCTCCGAGGGGTATAATACTCCGGCGTACCAAATGCTGGCGAATGATTTTCTTATGGAACTATTTCGTGCCAATGCCTTGGATGTCAAGACGATGCTTGAGAATTCCTCCTTCCCGTTCGCGACAAAAATACTTGAGGCAATCAAGCGTAACGAAGAGGCTGTCGCGCAGGGTGGAGCTTTGCAGGGCATTCCGCCTGAACTCATTTCACAGTTGCAAGGTGGTGGAAAACTGCAACCGGATGTGCAGGCAGATAAGGCATCACAGCTGCAAGAGCAGGTGACTGCTACACCTATGGCGGTCAATTAATTGCCACAGTCTGTGTGATGCATGTAGATGGTGCTTGTTTATTTTTTTTCGTGATTGTTGCTGTTTATGTTAAAAAAACGTACATTTGCAAAAAATAAACAAAAAGAACACAGTTATGAAAAAGATTCTTACACTTTCTACAATGCTGCTCATGTTTGTAGCAATTACTACAACATCTTGCAGTTCTGAAAAATCAGCAGCCAAAGCTTTTAAGAAGACTGGTTACGAGATGACTGAGCTTGAGCCGGTACAGCAGGTTGCTCTGTCACCTTTGATGGAGGCGTTCCCAATGTATGGTCAAACAGCCGAGGGTTATATCGTGGCACAGAACTCAATTACTTTTGTATATGATAATGACGATATGGCATGGAACCTCTATGCACAGTCATTGCGCAAGGCCGGCTTCTCAAGCCAGGGTACAGGTTTTGTAAAGGCCGACAAGGCTTTGGGCATTACATACAATGTCAGCTCAACAACCACTACCATTTACAAGAGACCATACCGTTTGGTGACATTTGCATGCGCAGAGTTCTAAAACTCAGTGATATTTTATATGGCAGGAGCGATTCTATTGAATTCGCTCCTGTTTTTTTGTTATAATTTTGTATCTTCGCAAAAGGAAAAGACAAAACCAATGGATTCAAAAGCACGCATATTAGAACTGAGAGAACAGCTTCACCTGCATAACCACAACTACTATGTCCTCAACTCGCCCACAATAGGTGACATTGAGTTCGACATGCTCATGCGCGAACTGCAGGATCTTGAAGCGGCCAACCCTGATATGTATGATCCCAATTCGCCTTCGTTGCGTGTGGGTTCCGACATTACAAAGGAATTCGTGCAGGTTCAGCACAAGTACCCCATGCTCTCTTTGGGTAACACATATTCAAGGGAAGAAGTTGCCGAGTTCTTTGACAGGGTAAAGCGTACTCTGAACGAGGATTTTGAAATCTGTTGTGAACTCAAATTTGATGGCACATCAATCTCGTTGACCTACATCGACGGCAAGCTGGTGCGTGCCGTCACTCGTGGCGACGGCGAAAAGGGCGACGATGTCACGGCCAATGTAAAGACAATACGCTCCGTTCCTTTGGTACTTTCGGGCAGCGGTTACCCGTCGGAGTTTGAGATACGCGGCGAGGTGCTCATGCCCTGGCAGGTGTTCGAGCGTCTTAACGAGGAACGTGCTCATGCCGGCGAACAGCTGTTTGCCAATCCACGTAATGCCGCTTCGGGCACCCTCAAACTGCAGGATTCGTCCGTGGTTGCAAAACGCTCGCTCGATGCTTATCTCTATTTTCTCCTTGGCGAGGAACTACCTGCCGAGGGGCATTACGAGAACCTTGCGGCAGCAAGAGAGTGGGGATTCAAAATCTCCGATACAATGTGTAAATGCCGCACCATAGACCAGGTGTTTGCCTTCATAGACCGCATGGATGCCGAGCGCAAGAACCTTCCTTTTGCAACCGACGGTATCGTACTCAAAGTGAACTCCCTCCGCCAGCAGAAGAACCTTGGCTACACCGCCAAGTCGCCGCGCTGGGCAATAGCGTACAAGTTCCAGGCCGAGAGCGCATTGACCCGTTTGAACGAAGTGACCTATCAGGTAGGTCGCACAGGTGTCGTAACCCCCGTTGCCAACCTCGATCCGGTGCAACTCTCCGGCACCGTCGTAAAGCGCGCCTCGCTGCATAATGCCGACATCATAGAGAAATTCGACCTACATATCGGCGATATGGTCTATGTTGAGAAGGGTGGCGAGATAATACCCAAGATAACCGGTGTCGATACATCGGCACGCTTCATGCTTGGCGAGAAGGTTGCCTTCATTTCCAAGTGTCCCGAGTGTGGCACACCACTGGTACGTTATGATGGCGAGGCTGCCCATTATTGCCCTAACGAGGCGGCTTGTCCTCCGCAAATAAAGGGGAGGATAGAACACTTTGTCTCACGCGAGGCAATGAATATCGATTCTATTGGCCCCGAAACTATTGAGCAACTTTATAATTACGGGCTCATAAAGAATATAGCCGATATATATACCGTCCAGCCCGAGGACCTGATGTTCCTGCCGCGCATGGGCGAGAAGTCGGCGCTGAATATCATAAATGCCGCAAAAGCATCGTTGCAGGTTCCTTTCGAGAGAGTGTTGTTTGCACTTGGAATCCGCTTTGTCGGTGCAACCGTAGCCAAGCGTCTTGCACGCGCATTCGGCAACATCGATGCACTCATGGCAGCCTCTTTCGATGAGTTGAAGGCGGTTGACGAGATAGGCGAGCGCATAGCCGGTGCTGTGCGTGCATTTTTTGCCAAGGAGGAGAATCTGCAGCTTGTGGCAAGCCTCAGGACTGCAGGACTTAAATTCGAGGTCGAAGAGGAACAAGGTGTTGAGAAGAGTGATATCCTGGCAGGCTTCAGCATTGTTATCAGTGGTGTCTTCACCCATCACTCGCGCGACGAGTACAAGGAACTGATAGAACGTAACGGTGGTAAGAATGTTGGCAGTGTGAGCAAGTCCACATCGTTCATCCTTGCCGGCGATAATATGGGACCTTCTAAACTCGAGAAGGCAAACAAGCTTGGCGTGCGCCTTGTATCCGAGGAGGAGTTCCTACAGATGCTGCAATAGTAGGACCATATTCAATCAAAATTTGCATATTTTATAATAATAAATATTATAATTAGCAAAAATTGATGTAATTTTGCATTCCGAAATAAATTTGAGATTTTTAATATACTTATGATGCGAAAAACATTGAAAGGAATGGGCGTTGCAATTGTGACTCCCTTTACACACGACGGCGAGGTCGACTATGCGGCACTTGAGAACCTTGTGCAGATGCATCTCGACTGCGGAACCGATTTTCTATGCGTGCTTGGCACAACAGGTGAAACCCCAACTTTGACAATCGAGGAGAAACGTGAGATACGAAAGCGCATCATAAAGCAGGTCGACGGCCGCATGCCCATCATGCTCGGTATCGGTGGCAACTGCACCCGTAATGTAATTGAGGAAATCAAGAATGAGGACCTCACCGGCGTCGATGCAATCCTTTCTGTGGCTCCATACTATAACAAGCCGACACAGGAGGGTATCTACCGTCACTACAAGGCAATCGCCGATTCAACCGACATGCCAATCTACATGTACAATGTACCAGGCCGTACTGGTATCAACATACTTCCTTCAACAGTAGTGCGTCTTGCCAAGGAATGCCCCAACATCGTTGGTTACAAAGCTGCTTCGGGCAACCTTTCACAGATAAAGGAACTTGTTGCCATGAAACCTCCTCACTTCGACCTCTTCTCGGGTGATGATGCTCTCACCGTGGACATCATGGAAGCCGGTGGTGTCGGTGTTATTTCGGTATTCGGTAATGCCTATCCAAAGGAGATGATAGCACTTGTGCGTGCAATGCAGGAGGGACGTGTGAGCGATGCACGCAACCGTCACGACAGATTGAATGAACTCTTTCAGCTCATCTTTGTCGACGGTAACCCATCAGGTATCAAGGCACTGCTCAATATTCATGGTCGCATAAATAATGTATTGCGTCTGCCACTTGTTCCTGCTTGTGACGATACATACAGCGAACTGCAGCAGGCAATAACAACATTCTGATTAGGGAGTATGGAACATTTGAGGGCGGTTCTTGATGAAAAGTTTGCGTGCTACAACTGCAAGGAATTCATCAAAAACGATCCAATCTCTTTTCCTCACTCGTTTACCCGTCGCGAAGATGTTGAGATTGCAGCTCTGCTTGCATCTACAATCGCGTGGGGAAACAGAAAGATGATACTTTCATCGGGTAGGAAAATGTTCTGTGATATCATGCACTCCGCACCATACGACTACGTAATGAGTGGTGAGTGGGAACGACTTGATGACAGAATAAATATTCACCGCACCTTTTTTGCATCCGATTTCAAGTATATTTGTCGTGGCTTGAGAAATATTTTCTCCAAGCATGGCACAATAGAAACACTTTTTCTAGGTTGCTCGGTTTGGGATGGCATTGAAAACCTGCGCCGTGAAATGGCTGACGCCAACGGTGGTGTGGTGACAAGGCACATAAGCAACCCCATTGCACAGAAAGGTAAGCCAGCATCGGCATGCAAGCGGCTCCACATGATGCTCCGCTGGCTCTGTCGCAAGGATGGGGTGGTGGACCTTGGCATTTGGCAAGGGGTGTCTCAGGCTGAGTTGATGATACCACTTGATGTTCATGTAGCGCGAACAGCCCGTTTGTTGGGAATAGTGACACGCAAGCAGAACGATCGCAGGACGGTTGAGGAACTTACAGCACAGTTGCGCAAACTGTCGCCCGACGATCCCGTGAAGTACGATTTCGCACTTTTTGGCGTTGGTGAGGCCGGTGACTGTTTTATTGACGGAATAATAAACAATACAAAATAAGAACCCGCAAGGGAAAACATTACAACAATGGCAAAGATTACAAAAGAAGATGCATTGAACTACCATGCCGGAAAGCGTCCCGGAAAGATTGAGGTAGTACCTACAAAACCATATTTTACACAGACCGACCTCTCGTTGGCCTATTCTCCTGGTGTTGCAGAACCCTGTCTCGAGATCAAGGAGAATCCCAATGATGCTTATAAATACACCGACAAAGGTAACCTTGTTGCAGTTATCTCAAACGGCACAGCCGTGCTTGGCCTTGGCAATATTGGTCCTCTCGCCGGCAAACCCGTTATGGAGGGTAAGGGATTGCTCTTCAAGATCTATGCCGGCATTGATGTCTTTGACATCGAGGTCGACGAGCAGGATCCCGAGAAGTTTATTCAGGCAGTAAAGGCCATTGCCCCTACTTTCGGTGGTATCAACCTCGAGGATATCAAAGCACCCGAGTGCTTTGAGATAGAGCGTCGCCTCAAGGAAGAACTCGATATTCCGGTAATGCACGATGACCAGCACGGTACAGCCATCATCTCGGCAGCCGGTCTGCTCAACGCGCTCGAGGTTAACGGTAAAAACATTTGTGATGTAAAGGTCGTTGTCAACGGTGCAGGTGCTGCTGCCATCTCATGTACAAAACTCTATGTCGCTCTTGGCGTGAAGCGTGAGAACATTGTTATGCTCGACAGTCGTGGCGTCATCAGCACATCACGCACCAACCTAACCCCCGAGAAGGTGGAGTTCGCTACCGACCGCACGGATATCACTACACTTGGTGAGGCAATCGTTGGCGCCGATGTGTTCCTTGGACTCTCAAAGGGCAATGTCCTCTCACAGGATATGGTACGCTCAATGGCAAAGGATCCAATCGTTTTCGCATTGGCAAACCCCGAGCCCGAGATTACATACGAGGCAGCAATGGAGTGCCGCCCTGATGTGCTCATGAGTACAGGCCGCAGCGACTATCCTAACCAAATCAACAATGTAATCGGTTTCCCATACATATTCCGTGGAGCACTCGATGTGGCAGCTACGGCTATCAACGAGGAAATGAAGCTTGCAGCCGTGCGCGCAATCGCCAACCTTGCAAAACAGCCTGTTCCCGAAATTGTAAATAAGGTATATAAGGTGGGCAAACTCTCATTCGGCCGTGACTACTTCATTCCAAAACCAGTTGACCCACGTCTCTTGGTCGAGGTTTCTACAGCTGTTGCCAAGGCTGCTATCTCAAGTGGCGTTGCACGCAAGGAAATTACCGATTGGGAGAAATATAAGGAGCATCTGCTCGAGTTCATGGGACGCGAGTCAAAGCTCACACAACAGATACATGACATGGCGCGTACCGAGACACAGCGCGTGGTATTTGCCGAGGGTGCACACCCATCAATGATGAAGGCTGCCGTTCAGGCCAAGGAAGAGGGTATATGCCAGCCAATCCTTCTTGGTAACGACGAGATCATCACCAAGCTTGCTGCTGAACTCGGTTTGAGCCTCGAGGGTATTGAGGTCGTTAACCTCCGTCACCCCAATGAGAGCGAGCGTCGCGAGCGTTATGCTGAGATTCTTGCAACCAAGCGTCAGCGCGAAGGTTATACCATTGAAGAGGCAAATGACAAAATGTTCGAACGCAACTACTTTGGTATGATGATGGTTGAGACAGGTGATGCCGATGCCTTTGTGACAGGTCTTTATACCAAGTTCTCTAACACCATCAAAGTTGCCAAAGAGGTTATCGGTGTTCAGGAGGGTTATGGCACCTTTGCAACAATGCATATCATTAACTCAAAGAAGGGAACATACTTCGTTGCCGATACACTCATCAACCGTGCCCCCGATTTGGATACAATCATTGACATTGCCCGTCTCACAGAGAAGTCGGTTCGTTTCTTCAATCACGAGCCGGTCATTGCAATGGCGTCATACTCAAACTTCGGTACCGACCAGGGTGGTAGTGCCGAGCGCGTTCGCAAGGCTGTTGCCCATATCCACGAGAACTACCCCGATTGGTTGCTCGATGGCGAGATGCAGGTTAATGTGGCAATGAACAGCGAGCTTCGTGACAAGAAGTATCCGTTCAACAAACTCAAGGGAAGAGAGGTTAATACCTTGGTATTTCCTAACCTCAACTCGGCTTCGTCATCATATAAGATGCTCCAGGCACTTGGTTCGGATACCGAGATTATCGGACCAATCCAGATGGGTCTGAATAAGCCAATCCACTTCATTGATTTCGAGAGCTCTGTGCAGGAGATCCTTAACATCACAGCTGTTGCGGCAATTGACGCAATGGTGAACAAGAAGAAGTAAAACCCTTTTTGAATATAAAGCATTAGGCCCAGCTATCGCCGGGCCTGATGCTTTATAGTGTTGGAATGTGTGTATTTGTTGACAAAAATGTGCGTTCTGTGAAAAAGTTTTGGCCAAACTTTCTTTTGTTTAAACTTTTTTAATATTCGCCGTTTTAAGTTTCTTATTTCAAAAATAATTTTGTAATTTTGCACTTCATTTTGGGAGAGGGGGTATTTCTCTCCATTTGCTATTTATAATAAGGTGTTTCAAGAGTGTGAATACCTTGGTTTTAGTATTATTGGACGCTGTTTGAAATTTATTTCGCAGCTTTGATATATTTTTATAAGAAATTTAAACAACTTCTTGATTTGAGATGAAGAAAGAATTATTGCTTCCCGATTATCTTTTTGAGATTAGCTGGGAGGTTTGTAACAAGGTGGGCGGCATTTATACAGTGGTATCAACAAAGGCCCGCACTATTTCTGAAATTGAGGGATTGAATGCCAT
>JAFOCD010000108.1 GCA_017381475.1 Bacteroidaceae bacterium | reverse complement strand
GGTTCTTAACCTTTTGTGCGTAAAAAGAAAAGTAAGTTATAAAACATTTACCACAATGTCATTACAAACTGATAATCAAAGAATTAACTTTGCTTCTATAAAAGATCCAATGCCTTGTCCGGACTTTTTGGAAGTACAATTGAAATCGTTCGAGGATTTCCTCCAACTTGATACTCCTCCTGAAAAACGTGTGAACGATGGCCTTTACAAGGTCTTCGCGGAAAATTTCCCTATCACCGATACGAGGAACAATTTCGTTTTGGAGTTCCTGGACTATTATATCGATCCACCCCGTTACTCAATAGCAGAGTGCTTAGAGCGCGGATTGACCTATAGTGTTCCACTCAAGGCAAAGTTGAAACTTTATTGTACCGATCCCGATCACGAGGATTTCGATACAGTCATTCAGGATGTGTTCCTTGGACCTATCCCTTACATGACAAAGCAGGGTACCTTTATTATCAATGGTGCTGAGCGCGTTGTGGTATCACAGTTGCACCGTTCACCGGGTGTGTTCTTCGGACAGAGCGTACACGCTAACGGTACACCTTTGTATTCAGCACGTATTATCCCATTCAAGGGTTCTTGGATTGAGTTTGCTACTGACATCAACAATGTTATGTATGCTTACATCGACCGTAAGAAAAAGTTACCTGTAACAACTCTTCTCCGTGCTATCGGTTTTGAGAGCGACAAGGATATTCTTGAGATATTTGACCTTGCCGAGGAGTACAAGGTGACAAAGACAAGCATGAAGAAGGTGCTTGGCCGCAAGATGGCGGGTCATGTTGTGAAGACACGTCAGGAGGATTATGTTGATGCAGATACCGGTGAGGTTGTATCAATTGAGCGTAGCGAGGTGGTTGTTGAGCGTGAGTCTATTCTTGACCAGGACCTCGTTGACCGTATCCTTGACAGCGGTGTAGAGACAATTCTTCTGCACAAAGAAAATGACGATCCCAATGCTGTTGACTATTCATTGATTTTCAACACGCTTGACAAAGATACAAGCAACTCGGAGAAAGAGGCTGTAAACTGCATCTTCCGCTTGTTGCGCAATGCCGAGCCTGCCGATGATGCAAGTGCTCGCGAAGTAATCAACAACCTCTTCTTCTCGGAGAAGCGTTACGACTTGGGCGATGTAGGCCGTTACCGCATCAACCGCAAGCTCGGTCTTTCTACCGACATGGATGTTAGGGTGTTGACAAAAGAGGATATTATTGAGATTATCAAGTACCTCATTGGCTTGGTTAACTCAATGGCTACTGTTGATGATATTGACCACTTGAGCAACCGTCGCGTACGTACAGTAGGCGAGCAGTTGTCGAACCAGTTCGCTATCGGTCTTGCGCGTATGGCGCGTACTATCCGTGAGAGAATGAACGTTCGCGACAACGAGGTGTTCACTCCAACAGACCTCATTAACGCTAAGACTGTATCGGCTGTTATCAATACATTCTTCGGTACAAACGCGTTGTCACAGTTCATGGACCAGACTAACCCGCTTGCCGAGATTACTCACAAGCGTCGTCTTTCGGCTCTGGGTCCTGGCGGTCTTTCTCGTGACCGTGCCGGTTTCGAGGTGCGTGACGTTCACTACACACACTATGGCCGTCTCTGTCCTATCGAGACTCCTGAGGGTCCGAACATCGGTTTGATTTCATCACTTTGTATCTATGCAAAGATTAACGAGCTTGGTTTCATTGTTACTCCTTACCGTTCAGTAGCTGACAGCAAGGTGGATATTGACAACAAGAACGTTGTATATTATACAGCAGAGGAGGAAGAGGGCAAGATTATTGCTCAGGGTAACGCTCCACTCGATGAGAACGGTAACTTTATCTTGAAGAAGGTTAAGACACGTCAGGATGCCGATTATCCTGTTGTTGAGCCGGGTCGCGTTGAGTTGATGGACGTTTCTCCACAGCAGATTGCCTCTATTGCTGCATCACTCATTCCGTTCCTTGAGCATGACGATGCTAACCGTGCGCTCATGGGATCGAACATGATGCGCCAGGCAGTTCCTCTCTTGACAACCGAGGCTCCTATCGTGGGTACCGGTTTCGAGAAGCAGCTTGTTGAGGACTCTCGTACACAGATTGTTGCCGAGGGCGAGGGTGTAATCGAGTTTGTTGATGCTTCAAAGATTGTTATCAAGTACGACCGTACCGAGGAGGAGGAGTTCGTAAGTTTCGAGCCTGCTACCAAGGAGTATATCATTCCTAAGTTCCGTCGTACTAACCAGAATATGACTATTGACCTCCGTCCAATCTGTGACAAGGGTCAGAGAGTCAAGGCCGGTGATATTTTGACCGAGGGTTATTCTACCCAGGCCGGTGAGCTTGCTCTTGGTAAGAACCTCCTTGTTGCGTACATGCCTTGGAAGGGTTACAACTATGAGGATGCTATCGTGCTTAACGAGAAGGTGGTGCGTGAGGATGTGTTGACATCAGTTCATGTTGACGAGCTTTCACTCGAGGTACGTGAGACCAAGCGTGGTATGGAGGAGTTTACCTCTGATATTCCTAACGTGAGCGAGGATGCTACAAAGGACCTCGACCGCAACGGTATCATCCGCGTTGGTGCTTATGTGAAGCCAGGCGATATCATTATCGGTAAGATTACTCCAAAGGGTGAGTCTGATCCTACTCCAGAGGAGAAATTGCTCCGTGCAATCTTTGGTGACAAGGCCGGTGATGTTAAGGATGCTTCACTCAAGGCATCTCCATCACTCCAGGGTGTTGTCATTGGCCGTCGTCTCTTCCAGCGTGCCGAGAAGACACGTTCAGCGAAGATGGCTGACAAGGCGAAACTTCCAAAGATTGATGATGAGTTCCAGAAGAAGGTTGATGACCTCAAGGCTATCCTTATCGACAAGTTGTTGACACTTGTTAATGGCCGTGTTTCACAGGGTGTTAAGGATTTCATGGGAACCGAACTCATTGCAAAGGGTGCCAAGTTTACACGCCCTGAGCTCGAGGCACTTGACTACACTGCAGTGCAGTTGAGCAAGTGGACAGCTGATGCTCACACAAATGATCTTATCCGTTCACTCATCATCAACTTCATCCACAAATACAAAGAACTTGATGCCGAGGTTAAGCGCGAGAAGTTCGCCCTCACAATCGGTGACGAGTTGCCATCGGGTACAATGAAGATGGCCAAGGTATACATCGCGAAGAAGCGTAAGATCGGTGTCGGTGACAAGATGGCGGGTCGCCACGGTAACAAGGGTATCGTGTCACGCGTCGTTCGCCAGGAGGATATGCCATTCCTCGAGGATGGTACTCCAGTAGATATTATCTTGAACCCACTTGGTGTGCCTTCTCGTATGAACATCGGTCAGATTTTCGAGACTGTACTTGGCCGTGCAGGTAAGGAACTTGGCGTCAAGTTCGCTACTCCAATCTTCGACGGTGCGAAGCTCGATGACCTCTGCACTTGGACCGACAAGGCCGGCATGCCACGCTTCGGTAAGACATACCTCTACGATGGTGGTACAGGTGACCGTTTCGACCAACCTGCGACAGTGGGTGTCAGCTACATGCTGAAGCTTGGTCACATGGTTGAGGACAAGATGCACGCCCGTTCAATCGGTCCTTACTCACTTATCACTCAGCAACCTCTTGGTGGTAAGGCACAGTTCGGTGGTCAGCGTTTCGGAGAGATGGAGGTTTGGGCACTTGAGGCGTTCGGTGCAGCACACATCCTTCAGGAGATTCTGACAATCAAGTCGGATGATGTAGTAGGCCGCTCAAAGGCATACGAGGCTATTGTTAAGGGTGATCCAATGCCAACACCTGGTCTTCCTGAGTCACTCAATGTGCTTTTGCACGAGCTTCGTGGTCTGGGCTTGAGTATTTCGTTTGAATAATAATTCCTTCACGTTTGTCAATATAGAGAATTATGGCTTTTAGAAAAGAAACAAAGACAAAAAATAATTTTTCGAAGATTACCATCGGTCTTGCATCACCGCAGGAGATACTTGGTAATTCATGTGGAGAGGTGTTGAAACCGGAGACAATCAACTACCGTACCTATAAGCCCGAGCGTGACGGTTTGTTCTGCGAGCGCATCTTCGGTCCGGTAAAGGACTACGAGTGCCACTGTGGAAAGTACAAGCGTATCCGCTATAAAGGCATTGTCTGCGACCGTTGCGGTGTAATGGTTACAGAGAAGAAGGTACGCCGTGAGCGCATGGGACACATCCAGCTTGTTGTTCCTGTTGCACACATCTGGTACTTCCGTTCATTGCCTAACAAGATAGGTTATCTGCTCGGTCTTCCAACAAAGAGCCTCGATGCAGTTATTTACTACGAGAAATATATCGTTATCCAGCCAGGTGTAATGGCTCGTAAGGATGACGAGACACGCCAGGATACTCCGGGCAAGGACAATGTACTCAACGGCGTTGAAGCTTACCAGCTTCTCACCGAGGACGAGTACGTTACAATCATGGACAACCTGCCACAGGGCAACGAGTACCTTGACGACAATGATCCTAACAAGTTTATTGCGAAGATGGGTGCTGAGGCTATTCAGGATCTCCTTGCACGCATCGACCTCGATTCACTCTCGTACGAATTGCGTAACCGTGCCAACACAGACATGTCACAGCAGCGCAAGAACGAGGCTTTGAAGCGTCTTCAGGTAGTAGAGTCATTCCGCTCATCTATGGCTGCTTCAAACGGCAACAACCGTCCCG
>JAFOCD010000107.1 GCA_017381475.1 Bacteroidaceae bacterium | reverse complement strand
TTCTCAATCCCTGTCTTCTTTGCAATCTCATTAACAATCTCTGCTTTTGTCATCTTTCTATGAATTTTTAATAATCAACGCTTAGGAATTAATTTTCGGGTTACAAATATATATCAAATTTTGCTTTTACCGAAATTTATGATGTCTTTTTTTGTAAAAACATGGTGATTTGGCGTTTGGATGCCCGGATGTCGTTTCTTTTTAGCCTGTTTTTCTTCTTCTTGTGCTATTTTAGAGATTTATTTTTAAATATTAACTATAAGATTTGAAATAGGTATATATTTTTTATAATTTTGCCGGACAATTCGCAATAAATATAATTATGTCAGTAAATAAAGTAATTTTAGTTGGTAATGTGGGCAAGGAGCCCGATGTCCGTCATCTTGACCGTAATGTTGTTGTTGCAAACCTTGTGCTTGCAACAACCGAACGTTCATATACTTTGCAGAACGGCACCCAGGTGCCCGAGCGTACAGAGTGGCACAATGTCGTGTTTTGGGGCGGTTTGGCTGATCTTGTGGAGCGTTATGTGCATAAGGGCGACCGCATATATGTTGAGGGTAAGATAAGGACAAATACTTATGAGGATCAGAACGGTATCCGTCGATACAGGACTGAAATCCTAGCCGAGACAATGGAGATGCTTTCATCGAGGGCAACCGGTGCGACACCGGCTGTGGATGTTCCTGCTCAAGGGACTGGTTTTTAATTAAAATTTGCAGTCTTGGAAGTATTCTCGACCCTATTTGCTAATATTACAACGATGTCGGCCGGCGTTGCTTTTTCAGCGCCATCGACCGGCGCTGTCATCGCAGCAGGTATTGCTGTGCTGCTTTTGTTCTGCTCGGCATTCGCATCGGGCTCTGAAATCGCGTTTTTCTCATTGACAAGAGAAAACCTCAATGAAATGGCCGAGAGTAGGTCGGCGAAGGACAAGCGTGTGATTGAACTGCTTAAGAACCCCGAGAAATTGTTGGCAACAATCCTGATAGTCAATGATTTTGTCAATGTGGGTGTGGTCATGCTGCTCAACTTCTTCTTTATGGAGGTGCTTGTTTTTGACGGTGGATCCGAGTGGTTGGAATTCCTGTTGATGACTGTATTGCTCACATTTCTTTTGTTGCTCTTTGGTGAGGTTATGCCAAAGATATATTCAAAGAGCAATGTGGTTAAATTCTCTAGGTTCGCATCGGGTCCCTTCTTTGTGCTTTCTCGTGTTCTGTCTCCGTTCTCCAAGTTGTTGGTGCGCTCTACAGCATTTGCCCAGCGCATTGTATCCAAAAAGAATCGTCTGATATCGGTTGATGAGCTTGAACAGGCGCTTGAACTTACCGATAAAAAGGAGATTGGTGAACAGAAGAATATGCTCGAGGGTATCATTCGTTTTGGTGACGAGACTGTTAAGAATATCATGACTTCCCGTCTTGATATGGTTATGCTCGATATCCGTGCTCCATATACGGAGGTGCTCAAGTGTGCTGCAGAGAATGCTTATTCCCGTATTCCGGTCTATGGCAAGACCCAGGATGATATTCGTGGTATACTTTATATAAAGGATTTGATTCCGCACTTGAACCGTGGCGAGACCTTCCGCTGGCAATCGCTTGTCCGTCAGCCATTTTTTGTTCCCGAAACCAAGAAGATTGATGATTTGCTGTGTGATTTCCAGACGGTGAAGGTTCATATGGCTATAGTAGTTGATGAATTCGGCGGTGTATCGGGTCTTATTACGCTTGAGGATATCATTGAGGAGATTGTTGGTGAGATCAATGACGAATTTGATGAACCAGATACATCTTATGAGAAACTTGACGACCATACCTATCTTTTTGATGGTCGTACATTGCTCTCGGATTTCTATAAGGTAGTTTCGCTCGACGGCGAGGATTTTGAACAGTTTGCCGGCGAAGCCGATACGCTTGCAGGTTTGCTGCTTGAGGTCAAGGGGGAGTTTCCACAACTTCATGAGGTGATTGTGTGCAATGATGTATCGTTTGAGGTTGTTCAGAAAGACAAGCATCGTATAGTCAAGATCAAGGCGATTCTGCCGTCAGGTGCAGGTGCTGTAGATGTAGAAGTGGAGGAGTAGTCATGCCGTTGTTCAGGCAGTATGTAATCGGTGGAACTGAGGTTTCGGTGTGGAAAATAACCGAAACTCTTGATGAACTCATTACGCTTGTTCCAGAAGAGTGCGTAAAGGTGTGCCTTGAAAATTTCTCGTCTGAAAAGCGGCGCCTTGAGTGGCTGGCTGTGCGTGCTATGGTTGCTCAACTTTTGGGTCCAGCTGCCCGTGTTGTGTATGATGCCGCAGGGAAACCTTCGCTTTTGGATTCTGAATTCTTTATCAGCATTTCACATACCGATGGCTATGTTGCAATAGCCCATTCACGTAATTTCGAGGTGGGACTGGATATTGAATTGTCTTCGCGAAATGTGTTGCCTGTCGCCTGTCGTTTTATGCCGCGCGAGCTTCTTGATGGCGTGTCATTAGGTGTTGCCAATCGTGTTGCACTGTGTCATTGGTGTGCTAAAGAGGCCTTGTTTAAAATTACCGGTGATTTGGGTGGAAATTTCAAGGATAATATCTCTGTGGTATGCCACGGTGTGAACGAGTCCGGAGTTTTTCCGGTAGAGGTCGTCGGGTTGGAGTATAAAGGCTCTTTTGTCGCGGACTATCGGTTTGATGCAGGTCTGTTGGTGGTGCTTTGCCGTCGGTGATGCCCGGTTTTTTTATCAAATTCCAAAAAAAAATCAAAAAATAGGGTTTGTTGTTTTTTTTTTGTTAAATTTGCGAGCATGGTGTTGCCTGGCAATACCTTAGTGGTGATTAGTTGATATAACGTAAATAACTTTTAATATGACAAAAAAATTAATTCGCAGCGTCTCTATAATGCTGTTTGGTCTTGTGCTGGTGTTTTTGACAGCTGATGCTGTGGGATGGTTTATCCGTTTGGTGGGTGCCGCTTTCTTCTTGCCGGCTTTGGTGTCAATTATCAATCTTTATGTATCGCGTGCCGAGAGTAAGATGATTTCCAAGGTGCTTATCTCTATCATCAATGTGGGCTGTATGGCATTTGGTATATGGTTGATGGCAGATCCAGATTATTTCCAGGTTGTGTTCGTGAAACTGTTGGCTGTCATGCTGCTCGCTTTTGCAGTATATCAGGTAGTGGTGATGATGGCAGCCCAGCGTCATACAGTGATTCCTGTTTATCTGTATATTGCGCCTCTGTTGCTCGTTGTGTCGGCAGTGCTTCTTTTTGCGGTTGAATTCTCGTCATTGTCTACAGTTGCGGTAATTTTTGGACTTAGCGCTGTTGTCGCAGGTATCTCGGATTTGCTTATTACTCTGACACTGAAGGATGCTGACAGTAAGAAACTTGAATCTTCCAAAGGTGGCGCTGTGCAGAAGTATTGATTGTAAGTGCTGAATCTTAAAATAATTAGACTGTGTCGTGTGTTTTGTAACTTTCTCGCGATGCAGTTTAATTTTTTTTAAAGAAAATATACTTTTTTTACCGTTGGGGTGAAAAAAACTTGTTTATTTCGCAAAAAAATGACAACTTTGCACTATGGATATTCTGGAAGTATTTCTCAAAGGTGTTGTGATCGGAATCGTAGCTTCGGCTCCGATGGGACCGGTCGGTGTGCTTTGTATTCAGCGTACATTGAATAAAGGACGTGCGTATGGATTGGTAACAGGTGTCGGTGCTGCATTCAGTGATATTCTTTATGCATTGTTGACTGGCTATAGTCTAAACTTGCTATACGATGTGATAAGCAATCCGACAACGGTGTATTGGATGCAGCTCATTGGCGCTATCATAATGTTTATTTTCGGTGTTCATACTTTCCGCTCCAATCCGGTGCGTAACACGCGAAATGTAAGCCGTAACAAGAGCAGTCTGTTGCTTAATGGTGTTACCGGCTTCTTTATTACGCTGTCGAACCCAATGATTGTGCTGCTATTTGTGGCTCTTTTCTCTCCATTTGATTTCGTTATTCCCGAGATGACGGCATCGGCACAGGTTGTCGGTTATCTGGCGATATTTGCCGGTGCGATGCTTTGGTGGTTCTTTATAACTTATCTCGTGAATAAGTTGGGTAAGCGTTTTGATGTTCGTGGTATTGCAATTATCAATAAGGTAGTTGGTGGTCTGGTGATGGTAGGCTCTTTGGTGGGTGCTATACTCATTGCTACAGGAACATTCTCTTTCCATTAAGAAATTTAAACAACTTCTAAAAAAATCTTTTAGTTTTGCTGGTTTCAAGGGAACTTCGTAAGAAAAATATAGCAGAGTTTTTGCTATATATGTGGCAGGTAGAGGATTTGCTACGTGCCAATGAATTGTCGATAGACAAAATAAAGAACAACATAGTTGAACCATACAATCTGCCGGCTGAAGTGTCGGCAGAATTGTTGCAATGGTATGCCGACTTGATTGACATGATGCATCAGGAGGGTGTTAAGGAGAATGGACACTTACAGATAAACCGTAATGTGATAATTAGCCTTACGGATCTGCATCAGCGTCTGTTGCACTCGCCGAAAGTACCGTTCTATTCGGCTGCCTATTACAAGGCATTGCCATTCATTGTCGAATTCAGGACCAAGAGCGAGGGACGTGAGAAAACAGAACTTGAGAACTGCTTCGACGCACTTTACATGGTGTGGATGATGAAGCTTCAAAAGCGTGAGATGAATGAGGAAACGCTTAAGGCTACAGCGGAGATAAGCAAGTTTATCTCAATGTTGTCGCTCTATTTCAAGGAGGACGAAGAGGGAAAACTCGATCTTGAAAGCGAGGAATAGTCAAATATTAGGAAAATATAGCAGAAATGAGTAATATACAGGAAGAAATTGGCCGTAGAAGAACATTTGCGATTATCTCGCACCCCGATGCCGGTAAGACAACGCTTACCGAGAAACTCTTGCTTTTCGGTGGCCAGATACAGGTGGCAGGTGCGGTAAAGTCGAACAAAATCAAGAAGACTGCCACATCGGACTGGATGGAGATTGAGAAACAGCGCGGTATTTCTGTAACCACATCGGTTATGGAATTTGACTATGCCGGCTACAAGATAAACATCCTTGACACCCCTGGTCACCAGGATTTTGCCGAGGATACATTCCGTACACTTACAGCCGTTGACAGTGTAATCATTGTTGTCGATAGTGCAAAGGGTGTGGAGACACAGACACGCAAGCTCATGTCGGTGTGCCGTATGCGCAATACTCCCGTGATTGTCTATGTCAACAAGATGGACCGCGAGGGTCGCGATCCGTTTGAACTCCTTGATGAGCTTGAGAGCGAATTGCAGATTGCGGTACGCCCGCTCAGCTGGCCAATAGACCAGGGTGCACGCTTCAAGGGCGTATATAACATCTATGAGCAGAAACTCGATCTTTTCACTCCCAACAAGCAGCGAGTGACCGAAAAGGTTGAGATTGACATTGAAAGCGATGAACTTGACAAGAGTATTGGCGAGGACTTGGCATTCAAGTTGCGTGCCGACCTTGAACTAGTTGATGGTGTATATCCCGAATTCAATGTCCAGGACTATCTTGATGCCAAGGTTGCTCCAGTATTCTTCGGTTCTGCGCTCAACAACTTCGGTGTTCAGGAGCTGCTCGACTGTTTTGTGAAGATTGCGCCAAGCCCACGCCCGGTACAGGCTTTAGAGCGTGTTGTAAACCCCGAGGATTCCAAGTTTACAGGCTTTATCTTCAAGATAACCGCCAATATTGACCCTAACCACCGCTCGTGTGTGGCTTTCTGTAAAATATGCTCGGGCAAGTTCGTCCGCAACACTCCATACCGCCACATTCGTTTGGGCAAGGAACTCCGTTTCTCGTCGCCCACACAGTTTATGGCGCAGCGCAAGAGCACTATTGAGGAGGCATATCCAGGTGACATCATCGGTTTGCCCGATACCGGAAACTTCAAGATTGGCGATACACTTACCGAGGGCGAAATCCTGCACTTCAAGGGTCTGCCAAGCTTCTCGCCCGAGATGTTCAAGTACATCGAGAATGCCGACCCAATGAAGACCAAGCAACTTGCCAAGGGTATCGACCAGCTCATGGGCGAGGGTGTAGCACAGCTATTTGTGAACCAGCATAACGGCCGCAAACTCATTGGTACTGTAGGCCAGTTGCAGTTCGAGGTTATCCAGTATCGTCTTGAGAACGAGTACAACGCCAAGTGTCGTTGGGAGCCCGTGAGCCTCTACAAGGCATGCTGGATTGAGAGCGATGATCCAGCCGAGCTCGAGGCCTTCAAGAAACGCAAATACCAGTATATGGCGAAGGATATTGAGGGACGCGATGTATTCCTTGCTGACAGCGGTTATGTGCTGCAGATGGCGCAGAACGACTTCAAGTCTATCCGTTTCCACTTTACAAGCGAATTCTAAAACCTTTTGAGTATGGGTACAATTGCAGATGAAGTAAAGAAGTGCATCGAGGTGATGCGCCAGGGTGGTGTGATACTTTACCCTACAGACACTGTGTGGGGCATTGGTTGTGATGCAACAAATCCCGAGGCAGTGAAAAAGGTGTTTGAAATCAAGAAACGCTGCGACAGCAAGGCCTTGCTTCTGTTGGTTGACAGCGCCGACCGCCTTGCGCGCTATGTGGGGAATGTCCCCTCTGTAGCCTGGGATCTAATTGAACTGAGCGACAAACCACTGACAATCATATACGACGGTGCACGCAATCTCGCGCCCAATCTCATAGCCGAGGACGGCAGTGTAGGTATAAGAGTAACTCAGGAGATGTTTTCTAAGGAACTCTGTTTCCGTTTCCAGAAAGCTGTTGTCTCTACATCGGCCAACATCAGCGGCGACGAGACACCAAATAACTTCAGCGAGATAAATCCCGAAATAATTGCAGCCGTTGACTATGTAGTGAATTACAAGCAGCTCGAAAAGGGCAAGGCAAAGTCATCAAGTATAATTAAACTTACCGAGAACGGAACTGTTACCATTATTAGACAATGATGGATGAGAAGCATAAACCGGGATTTGTAGACCGTTTTAATGAGTGGAGGGAGAAGCATATTTCGCACAGGCAGTTCGTGCTTATTCTCAGTCTCTTGGTTGGTGTCATTTCGGCACTTGCCGCATATACGCTGCATCATCTTATCCACTTCATTCAACACCTGCTTACAGGTGGCTTTGATCCGCATACATTCAACTGGCTCTATTTGGTATATCCAGTAATTGGTGTCTTCATCACGGGACTTTTTATACGCAAGGTTGTGCGCGATGACATCAGCCATGGTGTCACCAAGGTACTCTATGCCATATCATGTCGCAAGGGCAATATACGCAGCCACAATACCTGGTCATCAATGATAGCCAGTGGAATAACAATCGGTTTCGGTGGTTCTGTGGGTGCCGAGTCTCCTATTGTGATGACCGGTTCGGCCATTGGATCAAACCTTGGCCGTTTCTTCAAGATGGAGAAGAAGGTCATGTTGCTGCTTATCGGTTGTGGTGCTGCAGGTGCGGTGTCTGGTATCTTCAAGGCTCCTATTGCTGGTCTTGTATTTGTTATTGAGGTGCTGATGATTGACCTCACAATGTCGTCGTTGCTGCCTCTGCTCATATCAAGCGTTACTGCCGCCACATTGTCATACGCCTTGATGGGAACAGAGACAATGTTCAAGTTTGAGTCCGATCCCTTTGTTCTTTCCCGTGTTCCATACGTGATTCTGCTTGGCGTGGTATGCGGCTTGGTTTCGCTCTATTTTACAAAGGTGACTGTTAGTATTGAAAAGTTCTTCAAGCGGTTCAAGAGCCCGTATACCAGGTTGCTGATTGGAGCCAGTGCTTTGAGTGTGCTTATATTCCTTTTCCCACCATTATATGGCGAGGGTTATGAGACAATCAGACAATTGATTGACGGCTCGCCCGATACCTCGAATGCGATTCTTGAAAAATCCCTCTTCTCGAATCATACCGATATATTGCTGGTGTTCATGTTCCTGGTTGTTGTGTTCAAGGCTTTTGCCTCTACCGTTACCAACTGTGCCGGTGGCTGTGGTGGTATATTTGCTCCAAGTCTTTTTCTGGGATGTGTAACCGGCTATCTCTTTGCAAGTCTATGTAACCAGGCCGGTATTGGAGTAGGTGTTATTGAAAAGAACTTTGCTCTCTTTGGAATGGCGGCATTGATGTCGGGCGTCTTCCACGCACCATTGACCGGTGTATTCCTTATTGCCGAACTGACGGGCGGTTACGACTTGTTCTTGCCGCTGATGATGGTCTCTGTGTCGTCATATCTCACCGTGAGAATATTCGATAGCAACAATATATATGCAGTGCGCCTTGCGCAGCGCGGTGAACTGATTACCCATCACAAGGATCAGGCTGTGCTTACAACCTTGAAGGTTGCCGATGTGGTTGAGAAGGACTTCATGTGTGTGACACCCGAGATGGATTTGGGTGCTCTGACATCAGTGGTGGCAAAGACAAAACGAAATATTTTCCCGGTGCTTAATACCGCCAAGCATCTTGTTGGTGTAATATATCTCGATGACATAAGGCATATAATGTTCCGTCAGGAACTTTATCACCGCTATTCGGTGGCTTCGCTCATGCGCGAGGTGCCCGAAAGGCTCAGCATTGAAGAACCAATGGAGGTGGTGATGCGTAAGTTCGAGAAAACCCGTGCATGGAATTTGCCTGTAGAGGATATTACAGGTGAATACATCGGCTTTATATCAAAGTCGGCAATCTTCACCGCATACCGTAATACATTGTTGGAATTTACATCTGATTAATTATGCAGAATTTGAGAATAGTATATCTTGGAACCCCCGATTTTGCCGTTGAGCCATTGCGTCGTCTGCTTGAGAAACAGCGTGAGTGCGCAGGCTGCGGCTATGAGATTGTAGGTGTCGTGACAATGCCCGACAAAATGATAAACAAACGAGGCAACCAACTCCTCATGAGCCCAGTGAAGCAGTATGCAGTGGAACAAGGTTTACCGGTGCTACAGCCCGAATCCTTGAAGGATGAGGCTTTCCAGAGCGCGTTGCGCGCCTGGGGTGCCGATCTGCAGATTGTCGTAGCTTTCCGTATGCTCCCCGAGAGCGTGTGGAATATGCCCCGTTTGGGAACATTCAATCTGCACGCTTCGTTGCTTCCACAATACCGTGGTGCGGCTCCAATCAATTGGGCAATAATCAACGGCGACAAGGAGACCGGTGTTACAACCTTCTTCCTCAAGCATGAGATTGACACCGGTGATGTCATCTATCGCGATGTTGTTGCAATAGATGAGAACGATAATGCCGGAACGTTGCACGATAAGCTTATGTTGCAGGGTGGCGATACAGTCCTGCGCACGGTAGAGGCTATCGTGAAGGAGAGTGTGACAGCATTGCCCCAGACCGACATGTATATCAACGAGAGCGAACTGCGCCCTGCACCAAAGATTTTCCGTGACACATGTCGCATCAACTGGGAAGGTCGCGTAGATAGCATATATAATTTTGTGCGTGGTATGTCACCATATCCTGCTGCGTGGTGCGAGTTTGTTGATGCCCAGGGGCGTGTAACAGCAGTCAAGGTATATTCGGTTACAAAGGAGTATGTTGCGCATGGAAAAGAGGTGGCAACAGTTGTGACCGACAACAAGAATTATATAAAGGTGGCTGTCGATGGCGGATACATTCTGCTCGCCGATGTGCAGCTTGCAGGCAAGAAGCGTATGCCTGTTGCCGACCTTCTGCGTGGTTTCTCAATAGAGGGAATGACACTGGTGAAGTAAGAAACATTCATAGAATATTTGCTATAATATCGCGGGGCTGCAACGCATGCAACCCCGCGATATTGTGTAAAAACCGTTTTTTTTATTAAAAAATTTGGATTTGAACTATTATTTTCTTTCCTTTGCGGAGTAAATCTATTATAAACCTGTAAAAACCTATTGCCTATAGAAAAATCTCTACTTCAATTTTAACAGTAGAAATAATGGATAAACTAAAGCAGATGACCGATGATTTGTTGGTCTCACTTTATTTGGAAGGCAATAATTCAGCATTCGATGTTTTGCTGAACCGTCAT
>JAFOCD010000106.1 GCA_017381475.1 Bacteroidaceae bacterium | reverse complement strand
TGAAAGGCACGGAGTGCGAGTTTATGAGACCTTTATCAGATTATTATTATGAAGACACAGTAGTCGTTGAACATACCAAAGAAGAGATCCGAATTGGAACAATAAACAAATATGGCAAGGCAATTGATAGTTTGAATATCATAAATTACAAGAACGATACTGTATACATATATAATGAATTTGATTTGAGCGAGATGCATAATTTTGTAGATATCAAGACTTGCAAAGGAGCATTCAGAATAAGCTCACAAGAAAATCCGGAACTCTTCTTTGAACCATTGGAAATGCCGGTTTTTACAGAACAAGAATTGTGTGATACAAAAACAAGCATCTACCCCGATATTTTCGAATGGGACGGACTAGAAAGGTTGATTAAAGACCGTAGTACAGAACATACTGCCGATGTTTGGTGCGTCTTGACGCGATTGATACTGAATGAATATAAATTGATTCATGTTGATTGTTGGGCATCACGCATATTCATCAGTTCGTTGAAACGGGATATCGCGTTAGATAAAAAATATGGTAGAAAAATCAATCGCCCTTCAGAATTTGTGGTTCTTCATGTGTACAATAATATAAATAAAAAGAACGATGATGACTATATTGCTATAATGTATGAAGATGAGAATATCCCCCCTCAATGGATAAAAAAAGGTTCATGGGCTATTGAAATAGGAGATTATGATGAAAAGAAGAAGTATGTCCTGTATGAAGAACCAAATACAAGAAGTAGGAAAGTGTATAAGTTTAAGGAAGATGTCCTTATAATCTATGACATCGTGGGTCATTGGTATTATGTAAAAGCTACAAATACTAATAGAAACGATTGTTATGGTTGGATAAAATTAAAAAAAGTACCAGCCAGCTTTCTCAATGCAGATGTATATAAATAAGTTGTATTTTCATTGACACACTCCCCACCGGCTGAAACCGAGCTCTTTGCAGCGCACTAAATAAAGCAGACTGCCGGTGTGGGGTTATAGTCCCGATGCTCGCTAGGCGAGTACCGGGACTTTTCCATTTATTCCTCGTCGGGAACTTCTTCAAGGAATTTATCTACAAATTTCTTCTCGATTTTCTTATATGTTTTCACAGCTCCATTCTCAATGGCTTTATAAGCACCTACAGTTCCATTTTCAATGGCTTTATATGTACCCACTACTCCACTCTCAATGGCTTTGTATGTATTGACTACTGCATCGCTGATACTCTTGTTGCTATCGGCAACTCCACTTTCTATCTCCTTGTAGGTTTCCTTTAGAACACCATTACTTTTACCGCTTTTTGGGGTCTTCAATCTATATTTTGTCATATTGATGAGATGTTTGGATTATCTGTTTATTTTCTACTGCAAAGATAACTACTAAAACATTAGTGAATGTTTGAGATTTTTCCTTGATATTGGCACATTTTTCCTAATATTCAAGAAATACAATTTATTTATATGGGAAAATTGATATATTTGTAACAAACGCCTTAGATAAACGATGACAGATAGAACAAACTAAAACAGCCGGTCTTTTGAGGACGCATCAATATATGAATACGGTATTGGTGCAGATATAACATTGATTGGCAACGCCGAGGCATCAAGAGCAAGTAGGTTTATTGGACATCCATTCAAAATTGATGAATCAATGACCATTATATATGACCAAGGAGAGGTCATATTCAACATAAACATGCAACAATACCACATAAAAGCACCAGCGGTCATTGTTGTAATGACCGGGCAAACCTGTGAGTTGATAAATTACTCAAATGATTTGAGATGCAGAGTAATTGCAATGTCCAGGTTCTTTACGGACAATATGTTTGAAAGTCTTGCAAGCAAGTCACAGGGGCTCTTTGCATCAATATTAGAAAATCCAATTCTTGGCGATGAAAATGACACCTATGTTTTCAATCAATATTACGAGATGCTTCAGAACATTGCAAAATCACCTCTTTCCGAATTCAAGATAGAAGCCGCACGGCATCTTACACTTGCCATGTTCTATGGATATTCATATACCAAGCACAAGGTATCCAACAATCTTAAAGGGACTGATAGACAAATTGAAATCTATACTTCTTTTTTGAATGTGCTGAATGCGAATTTCAAAAGAGAAAGAGAGGTCTGTTTTTATGCAGACAAGTTGTGCATGACGGCAAAGCACCTGTCCCAAGTTGTCAAAGATGTTACGGGCAAAACGGCATTGAATATAATTGAGGAGTATGTCATAACAGAAAGCAAGGCATTATTGCTTTCAACAAGCATGTCAATCCAGCAAATCAGTGATAATTTGAATTTTCCTTCCCAATCAGTTTTTGGAAAATATTTCAAGAGGATAACAGGTGTGCCGGCAAGCGAATACCGCAAGAATAAAAGTCGGTTTTTAACCCCATAACGGTTTGAACGATGAAAAAAAAATGGCAATAATATCTTTTTTAAAAAATAATACTCAATGTTATATTTTATAGCTTTTACATAATTTCACAACTGTAGGAACTAGAATGAGTTCGGAACCGGCACACACATCGGAATCCATATGGAACCGAAGAAAAGGTAACATGTAAGACACTTTCACCTTTTAATGTGTAAATTATATTTTGTTTTTCATTGCCACAATGTTTTTTTATTAAATTTGCTTCGTGGAAAAATTAGTTCAGAACATATCAAGATTGATTGCACATCACAATTGTGTTATTTTGCCGGTGTGGGGTTATATCCCCGGCACTCGCCGAGCGAGCACCGGGGATATTTTATACTTTAGCGACATAAAACGATAAGTAAAGGGCAAGAAAACTTATTCATCAACGGGATATATCCAACCATAGACTTCCTTACCCTCATTGTCTTTCAACATTATATGTATCCAATCTCCTTTATGAGAAAATAGTTTTCCCTGTTTGTACTTATTGGTACTGAACAATATTTCTGATTTTTTGCACGGTTCATTATATAATATAATTGAATCGTTTTTCAAATAACGCCAAAAGTCCGTTTCTTTATTATTTATATAAATATTCCATCTTGAAATATATGCATTGTTTAAACAAATAGGGTACATTCTGTTACACAATGTATCGGTGACACTGTTAAATAGGAGTGAATCTGTTGTTGCAATGTATGAATTCACACGCACAACATTGCTGTTACGATTATAGCAGATTGTATCATTGGGTACCTCGCCATTGTACTTGTATATCAACATATAATTCGCCGGGATATCATTCTCGCCATTACATAATTGCATAAGCAAAGGAACCGTTTTCTTTACAAACTCGTTTTGGGGAACATCCTTGAATATATCTTCACTAAATCCGGAATCTTGAACATCTGAAAAAGGGATTGTATCAATATATCCACCATCGTCAACGATATATCCAACGACATCACTTCTTACCCAAATATCCTTGCATAAAAGAGTATCAATATAATCCTCCCCGACCAACAATGTAGAATCAATTATTGCCGTTTTCAATAGTCTTTCCAAGTCTACAAAAAGGCTGTCATACCTGTCGGTAAGTTCAAGCGTGTCAACATCCTCCCAATCCACATCCATCATGTCATTTGACATTAGTGGAGCAAAAGTTTGTATGCAAGACTCAAAATATATAATCTTCTCCAGTTCCTTTTGTTCTTGAGTTGATACATTCGTTGTATCACCCTCTTCCACCCTCTCCACTACTGTTCCGCGCCTATTACAACAAGCACACACCACCGTTGCAGCAACCAATAATATGAATACTCTTTTCACCATAAAAGCAGATATGTTTTTTAAAATCTTTGGCTCTAATTGAGACCTGTGATTATTTGCTATTGCAAGTTACAAATTAAACTAACAAATCGCAATTTTAGTCCCTCATTTCAATGTTTTTTTGAAATTTAATTGGGCGGTTCTTCCATGCACCGTTTTTTTTTATTAAATTTGCTTCGTGGAAAAATTAGTTCAGAACATATCAAGATTGATTGCACATCACAATTGTGTTATTTTGCCAGGTGTGGGTGCTTTCCTTGCACACAAGGTTCCTGCTTGCTACAATGCTGCAGAGAAGATTTTCATGCCACCACATCGTTCGCTCGGCTTCAACCCACAGGTTGTTGTCGATGATGCATTGTTGTTGTCGGAGTACATGAACAGCGGCAAGTTGTCATACGAAGAGGCAGCCACTGCCCTCTCAAAAGATATTGACACACTGCGTTCGAACCTTTCGGCAACCGGTGTCGTTTGCTTTGGCGAATTGGGTACATTTACCATGGACATTGAGGGCAAGATTTATTTTGCACCTAATAAGAATGGTATCGATGACCCATACAATTATGGTTTTGAGCCTTTGGCAATTGCTCCACTTAGCGAGCTCAAGAAGAAAGACATTGTCATCAAGCGCAGCAATGTAAAGAAGTATATTTCAGCAGTTGCAGCAGTCATCATACTTGCATTTGTGCTTGTTCCGTTCGGCAAGAAGATGTACAACGACGAGAACCAGTTGTCGGTTGCCGGTTTTGTGTCAACTGAAAATGTATCAAAGCCTGCAGCAAAGACTGTTGAGACTGTAACAGTTGTTGCCCAAGAGGTATATGATTGCGAGATAGCCCCGGTTGCCGAGACTGTGACTCCAACAATAAACACAGTAGAAGTTGCTGTTACAGAACCGGCTGTTAGTGAAATGCCTGCAAGCAATGAGAAACATTCAATTATTGTTGCAAGTTCCCCCAATGCCAAGAATGCACAGCTTGCAATTACCGAGTTGTCGAGAAAGATGAAGGCCGACTACACTGTTGTCGAGGGGGACAGAAGACATCGCATTGCAATTGAGACCTATGACAATGCCGATGATGCAAATCTGGCGTTGGAGCGCATACAGTTGACATTCCCCGATGCATGGATCTACGTGCATTAAGATTCGGTTTTAAATCCTCTTATAATAAGATTAGTTATGAGCAAGATTATATGCCCAAAATGTGACCATGCCATAGATTTCGATGCAAGTGGCTACAAAGAGGGGCAATCATTGGTTTTTGAGTGCGAACACTGCCGCAAGAGTTTCACTATTCGAATTGGTGAGAACGAGGACGATATTGAAACCGAGGATTTCGGTCACATTGTTGTCATTGAGAATACATTCTGCTACAAGCAAATTATCCCCTTGCACGAAGGCGACAATATGTTCGGTCGCTATAACAAGGGAACTGTAATCTCGAACCCCATTGAGACAAGCGACCCAAGTATGGACCGCCGTCATTGCATAATCAATGTAAAACGTGGCTATGCAGGTGATTTGACTTATACAATACGCGACAACCAGAGTGTTACAGGTACTTTTGTGATGAACCGCATATTGGGTAACCGCGAGCGTCTGCTAATTGAGGACGGTGCAATAATTACTCTTGGAGCAACAACGCTGATATTGCATACTGCAGATAGCGAGGAATAAGGAAAGATACTTACATATTGTTGATGAGAGACTTTGTTTCACTCTGCATGAAATAGCAATAACGATTAAGGCAACCATCAGGTTGCCTTAATCGTTAATATACATAAGTAAAGAATGAAATCATAGGGATTGCAACGAAGGTTGCATACATGGTCATAAGTAGCAGATATACATCGGATACCAGATAACCGGATTTCGTGTATTGGTCCGATATCCAATCACGTTGTACATTGCTTTTCTGTTTTTTCTGCACAAAGCGGTAAAGTTTATACATGCACCACCCGACTGTAACTCCTATAATTGTTCCGGCTAAGATATCACCTGGATAATGCACACCAAGATATATTCGTGTAAAGGCGTTAATTGAAGCCCAGATAATAAGCGAAATTGTCAAGGCTCTATTCTTGACTAGCAATATCAGGAATGTTGCAATGCCAAACGAGTTTGCAGCATGACTTGAGGTGAAGCCATAGTCACCACCTCGTATATCATCGGTAACATCAACGATGTACATTAGTAATGGGTCATTGGTCGGACGCCATCGTTCAAAGAAAGGTTTACAGATTCCCGAGGATATGGTATCGGTCAATGTTACAACAATTGCAATAAACAGCAATAGTACAAAGAAATTCTTGATATTGTTGTTTTTTACAAGTACATACACAAGCATTAGGACAAGGGGAATCCATATTACCATAGTTGTATATACTTTCATACACCCGTCCCAAAAAATCGAGTCGCTTCCGTTCAGTGTAAGAAGTAGATATTTGTCGAGTTCTGATATTGTGCTTGTGTCCATTGGTCCGATTTTTAATTACAGATGTTTAAATTCGCTCAAGAGTCTGGGATTTCACCCAACCTGTAACACTGTTGCCATTATCCGCTTCAATTTTCACCCAGTCCACAATCTCATCAATTATCTTCACCTTCAATCCTTCGTGTATCTTTGTCAACTCGGTACCCGAACTATCTGGTGAACTCTTGACAATTACCATTTCGTCCATAATGACAGCCTCGTCTGATGCATCGGAACTATTTAAGCTATATGCCGATATGTTTGCAATAATGGTAATGAGCAAGCAGAGTATGATTGTCACGAGCAATACGGCACGCCTTCTATTGCGGAAATAGTAGAAGAAGGCTGCAACAAGCATTCCTACAAAAGTAATTATACCAATGATAGCCCATACATTCTGCGAGAAGATACCTGCAATGGCGTTTCCCCACTTTTTGTAGAATGGAACTTCATCCTGTGGAATTTTGTCGACAATTCTGCTCTGGACAAATTCCAGGTTCGCTTTGGCGTCCTCATCGTTAGCGTCAATTCTCAATGCACGCTCATAGTTCAGGATTGCTTTGCCTAGCTGGTTGTTTCTATAATATGCGTTGCCAAGATTGTAATAGAGTGAGAGGCTTCCTCCCTGTTTTGCCAAAACAGATTCGTAAATAGTTATTGCATCGGTATATCTTGCATCCGCATATGCTTCATCGCCTTGTTTCTTTGTGTATTCAACAGTCTCTTGCGCCATAATGGAAAGCGGCAAAGCAAGGAGCAGGCATATATATATTATCTTTTTCATAATCAAAAAATATTATTTCTTAATCGAGTTTTCCATTCTACCAATAACATTAAGTGCCATTTTATAGACTTTGTCCATGGTCTCATTTGCATCACCGGGTGCATAACGTGCAAATTCACTCTCATTCAACAGCATCATCAATTCTTCAATAAGTGTTTCATCGCAACCTTTGAATGACAACTCTGTTGAAATGTTCTCCTTTGACAATTGTGACAATGGAAGAGCCAGCTTATCGCTCATATAACCCCAAACCGCTTTGAGAATCTCGTCATAGAATTCGTTCATTTGATTGTTGCGCAACAGATTCTTGGCATTCTTGAGACGGCGAACTGCAACAGAATTTGCTTTCTTTGTCTTTACCAATGTTATGTTTGAGTTGGCCTTTACATGCTTGCGGTAAAGTATTGCTGCTACAACAAAAACAAGAAGTGGAATTATGTAAAGCAAGTAGTACAATGTAGATGCATAGAAGCCGCTTTCTTGTATATCGGGAGCGCCTAACTTTATGTAGCGTATATCGGTGGCAAGAATTTTTCCGTCCTCTTTTGGTACATATACATTTGCTTGCGTTGTTGCTGTTGTAACACCTTTTTCAACCTCAATGCTGTGCTCACTGCCATTGGCAATGTTGTATTTGCCGGTTGTGGGGTCAAAATAGACAAATTCCGCCGCAGGCAATGTATATGTCCCTGCAGTGCGGGGAGTTACGACATACTCATATACTCTTTCACCCACAAATCCTTTGCTGGTGAGTTTGTAGTTGTTGGTGATTATTGGATCAAACACATCGAACTCAGAAGGGATATCAACGACCGGATCACCCATGAGTTTCATATTTCCATCACCCTTGACAACTACTTTAAAAGTGAATTCTTCGTTCGACTTCAAATTATCGGTACTTACAGTGCTGTTAACTGTAAAGTGTCCTACTCCACCAGAGAAGCCTGTTGGTTTACCAGCTGGCAGTTTATCAACATCAATGACAATTTTGTTCGATTTGATTTTCTTTCTGACCTCAACATAAGATGGGCCACCATTGAACATCATCTCGAACGGATCCATTGTTTGACGGGTTTGTACTGCGACTACAGCTTCATAGTCGATTGCCGGTATTTCCAATTTTCCGGTTTCCTGTGGGAAAAGTACAAATTGTCGCCACACGCACACATTGTAGTTTTGACCATTGTAGTGCTCGAGTTCAAATTGAGGAGTGTGTGGCAATTCCATCTCCTGTATGTTGAAGCCTTTGAGCTCCGGAACGGGATTGTCAAGATTGGTGAGATTGACATTGGTGTACACCTTGTATGTCAACAGGAGTGCTTCCTGCTCATAGACCTTGGTCTTGTTAACCGATGCACGGATAAAAAGGTTGTCATTGGTAATGGCTGTTGTTGAACTGGTATTTTGCTGATGTGAAGCGCCATTACCACCTTGTTGGTTAGAAGCAGTTGATGCCTGATTAGGAGGCAGCACCTTAATCTTAAGTGGATTTGAGGTGTAATTCTTGCCATCAACCATAACGGAAGCTCCAGGAATGGTAATATCACCCTCGTTATCTATAGCAACGATGTAACTGTATGTTACTGTCTGTGTTGTAGTTCTTCGACCATTGATGTTGGAGGTCTGGGTATAGAACGAACGATGAGGACCTGTCAATATCCTTACTCCGTCAATATCGGGGAAAACGGGCTGAGTATCGGTCTTCGAATTAATTTCATAAGAGATTTTAAAGCGACTGCCAGCCACCACAGATTTGGGAGCAGAGGCTACAAATGAAATTTCGTTGGCTATTGCCGCCGAAATCATTGTTATAATCAGCAATGTCGATAATAATATCCTTTTCATTTATATATTCGTGTTGACAATGTTTATATTTGTTTGTTCGATTTACCAATTCTTTTCAATATAGTTTCCGCCTCGAGGAATTTCAATTTCTTCAAGTTTTTCCCTGATCTCTTTTTCGTCCTGCATCAGAGCTTTGAGTATCTGTTCTATTTTCTCCAGTTCCTCGTCCTGCTCTTGCTGTTGCTGAGGTGTTTGTTGTGACTCTTTCTCTTGGTTTTGTTCCTCACCGTTGTTCTGCTGTGGATTTTCCTTCTCTTGTTCTTTCTCGTCTTTGTTGCTATCCTCGTTCTTGTCTTGTTGATTCTGCTGTTGGTTCTGTTGCTGTTCTTGTTCTTGCTTAATCTGATACAATATGACTGCGAGATTATAGCGTGCATTTTCATTGGCAGGGTTCTTGCGAAGTGCTTCCTTATATGCTTCGGCCGCAACATATAAACTGTCACGCATGTGTTTTCCTACTCCAATATTATGGTATATTACAGAATATTTCGCTGTATCCAGCTGTCCCTTTGCCGCGAGTCCCAGCCTTTTGTTTGCATCATTCAAGGCTATAACAACAGTGCTGTCCAAAACGTACCCTTCCTGTGTGAAAGCCTTCTCCAGTTCCTTTAAGTTCTTCTTCAATGAGTTTGTGGCAATGTTGTAATTGACAAGACTTTGTTGCTTGCCAAATTCCAAGGCTTTCATGTATGGCTCGACAGCCTCCTCGTAAAGACTGTCATTATGTAGTTCATTCGCATCCCTGATGTATTCGTTCTGGCTTCTGTCTGTTGGAGCTCCATCTTTTATGAGTGAATATATCACATAGAGCGTTGCAATTGCCAAAATTGTCACAATTGCCAGGTATATATATTTTCTCTTGTCAAAATTCATATCAAATCAGTTATGGTTTGCATTATCGCATTATGTAACGTTTCTTCATGTCCAGGAATGCGAGAATTATGATATCAAGTAACAATAGCACGAATGCCATGAATGCAGGATAGATGAAGAGCTCTTCATATGAATTATATATATCGGTTTTCATCTCTTCATGATTCATCTTTGAAAGTTGCTCCGAAAGTATTCTTTGGGCTTCATTGGTGTTGTCAACATGCAAATACATACCGTCACCGGCTTTAGCAATACTCTTGGCCATTTCTTCATTGAGCTTTGTAACAACAACCTGACCGTTCCTGTCGCGCAGGAAATCACCGTTACCCAATGGAATTCGACCTCCTTTTGCAGTTCCTATGCCCAAGATAAAGACTTTCTTTCCACTTTCGGAAGCTTTCTTTGCTGCTTCCTCGGCACCCTGTTCATGATTTTCACCATCGGTAATCACTACAATAGCCTTGCCTATCCTTTCATTGGGAGTAAAGCTCATTGACGCCATGTTGATTGCAGTAGCAATATCGGTACCTTGAGTCTCGATGAGTTTGGTAGAGATATTGTCGATGAACATTTCAGTTGATATGAAATCATCTGTAATCGGTAACTGCACATAGGCTCTGCCGGCAAAAAGCACAAGTGCCATCTTGTTTCCCTTCAGTTGTTCGGCAAGGCGCTTTATAAGTCTTTTTGATTTTTCAAGACGATTGGGAGTGATGTCATCGGCTAGCATTGAGTTTGAAATATCCAATGCCACAACAAGTTCAACACCTTTTGTGGTAATGGTTGTCTTTCCCTTGCCGTAACGGGGGCGCGAGAATGCAAGAACCAGCATTACTGCTGCGAGCAGTGACAGCCAAAAGACAATGCCTGAACGCAATGTTGAGTGTGATGGAATGAGTTGCTTTACAAGCACAGGATCGCCATAGCGCTTGATATTCCTTTTTCTGATATAGCAACTGTATAGATATACAGCTATCAGCAGCGGGACAATGAGCAGACAATATAAATATTGGGGATTTGCAAATTCCATTTTTATAATACTTTATTATGGTATTCTCTTTAACAATGTGTTACGTAACAACAATTCAAGAAGTACTGCAACCAATGCTATAATTGCAAATATCATGAATTCTTCTTCATTGGTACCAAAATGTTTGACTTGCATTTTGGTACGCTCAAGAACATCGATTTCTCTATAGATGTTCTGTAGGCTCTCCTTGCTGGATGATGCAAAGTACTGTCCACCGGTGCTGGATGCAATTGTGCGCAGTGTCCTTTCATCAAAATTGGAATTATCCATCAAACCCCAAGGTGTCTGCACTATTTCATTTTGGGTTCTGAAACCAATTGTATATATCCTTATTCCAAACTTTGCTGCATATTCGGCAGCGTCTTCAGGTGTAATTTCGCCACAGTTGTTTGAACCATCGGTGAGCAATATGATCACCTTTGACTTTGCCTTGCTATCCTTTAGACGCGATATTGCATTGGCAATACCCATTCCAATGGCAGTTCCATCACTCAGCGTTTCGTTTGTTACATACTCATATCCCGATTTATCAATAAATCTCAGTATTGTCCCATAGTCGGTTGTCAACGGACATTGTGTGAAACTTTCGCCAGAAAAAAGAGTCAGACCAATATTGTCACTGGTGCGACCTGCAACAAATTGTGCAGCTACCTCTTTGGCCACTTTCATTCTACTGGGCCTTATATCATTTGCCGACATACTTGTGGAAACGTCCATTGCCAACATAATGTCAATACCCTCGACATTCTCCTCGCTCCATTTGTTTGTACTGACAGGCCTCATGAGTACAATTACAAGCATGGCAAGAGCTATTACACGCAAAGCAAAGGGGATATGTATAAGATAATTCCTGTAGCTTCTGAGGTTCTTGTTATATGGCATGGTTGTTGACACCTTCATTGAAGGTGAAATTTTCCGTCCTTTGAGTATATACCATATAATATATGCAATGAGCGGTATCAGGAACAACAAGCAGATTGTATTTGTAAATTGCATACTCTTTTTTTATCCGATTAAATGACCAAGGTCAATCACCAATAATGTTATAACAGCAATGACAATTGACGTAACAACTGCAATTGCTGCAATAAGCCAGCGTTTTTGTGTCATTGAACGTTCATATAGTACTTTTGTTTCAACAGCTATCAGATTCTCCTCTTCAAGATTCTTGGTAGCATTGACAAAATCAATGGCATTGTGCATATTGCGGTAATTCTCGTGCTGCGACGGTTGCATCTTTGCAAACTTCACAAGGTCAGCGACTTCAAGCAACTCCTTGACCTCACGGATAGCCTCTTGGTCGTTGAAACGCAGAAGGTTATCTATTATTTCGGCAGTAGTCATGTCTGCCGCATTGAAGTTATATCTGTTCTGCATATACTCGCGCAGAGTATCGGTGAGCCTTGTATAGTAATCCTTGACACTTTCTTCACCTTGCAGAGCCTGGTCGTTATTTATTTCATCTATTTTCTGTAGCGCTGTCAGGTGTGACGGGTCGCGAGGCTTCACCTTGACGGTGTGCATTATTGGTTTGTTCTTTATGTAACGAACCACAATCCAGTACAATAGTATTGCAAAAACAAGAAGCAAGAATGAAAGATAAACCGTATCACGGTAATCCTCCCATGTCAGTTCTACTTCCCATACAGGATTGAATCCCTTGATATTCTTCAAATTTGCCGTATCAATAGGAACAGAGTTTACCAACAGACTGGTGCTGTTTGTATAATAGATGTCGTCGTTTACTGTTGCGATTATTGGCGGTATTACTTGATGAGCATCAAGAAATGAAGTAATGGTACATTCATTCATGTATACATCACGGCCATTATCTGTTGTCGTATGCTCTTTTTTATCAAGTACTTCAATATCATTTGTCAGTGAATTCGGTATTTTGACGTCAACAACATATCCGGTATCAACGCTAAGTTCTACTGTCAGTTTGACTTGCTCTCCAATGCGCATTTCTTTGGTATCTATGTGCACCGAATCGAAATAGGCATTAAAAAGTACATTCTGCGACATTACAGGTTGTACTGTAAAGGCAAAAATTACTGCTATTATATATAAAACCTTTTTTTTCATCTGTCAATATAACTATTATATGCACAGCATCAACTGCGTTTCGCAAAGAGTGCCAAGAGTGCCTTTACATAATCCTGATCAGTGCGGATTGTTACAGAATCCACTCTGCTTTTCTGTAGAGCCTCTTTTAGGTTCGCATTCTGCTGTTGCCACCATTCATATTGCGCAGCTCTCACTTTTCTCGAAGATGTATCAATATACATCTCTTCGTCGCTTTCAGCATCACGCACCTTTATCAGGCCGATATTGGGAAGTTCGGCAAGGCGGCGGTCATAAACCTGTATTGCAACAAGGTCGTGCTTGCGATTTGCAATTGTCATGGCATGCATGTAATCGCCATTGCCAATGAAGTCGCTGAGCATAAAGGCCGTACATTTCTTTTTAATGGCGTTGGTAATGAACTCCAACGGCACTTTTATGTCGGTCCTTTTACTTGTTGGCTGGAAATCCAGCAATTCCCTAATTATATAAAGTATATGTTTGCGGCCTTTTTGTGGAGGTATGAATTTCTCAATCTTGTCAGTAAAGAAAATAACGCCAATCTTGTCATTGTTCTGTATTGCAGCAAAGGCAATGGTAGCAGCAATCTCCACAAGCATATCGTGCTTTGTTGTGACCGCAGTACCAAAGTCAAGACTATTTGACAGGTCAACCATAAGCATAACCGTCAATTCACGTTCCTCTTCAAAAACCTTTATATATGGTTTGTTGAAGCGCGCTGTCACATTCCAGTCAATGTCGCGCACATCGTCGCCATAGTGATAGTCGCGCACCTCACTGAAGGACATACCACGGCCTTTGAACGCCGAATGGTACTGTCCTGCAAAGATATTGTGCGAAAGACCGCGTGTCTTTATCTCAATCTTGCGAACTTTTTTTATGAGTTCACTTGTCTCCATATATCAGGAAATGTTTCTTTATTAGGGCACTTCTACACTGTTCAATACAATGCTTACAATCTCGTCGGCTGTAAGGTTATTTGCCTCGGCCTCATAGCTAAGACCGATACGGTGACGGAGAACGTCGTGTGCAACAGCACGCACATCCTCAGGGATAACATAACCTCTGCGCTTAATGAATGCGTATGCGCGGGCTGCAAGGGCAAGGTTGATTGATGCACGAGGCGAAGCACCAAAAGAGATGTAGTCCTTTACCTCCCACATGCCATATCTGTCGGGGAAACGTGTAGCAAACACAATGTCTGCAATGTACTGTTCAATCTTTTCGTCAACATACACCATGCGCACAACCTTGCGTGCCTCTACAATTTCTTGCGGTGTGAGCAAAGGCTTTACTTCAATCTTCTCGCCGGTGATATTCTGACGGATGATGCGTTTCTCTTCTGAAAGCTCTGGATAACCAATAACCACCTTGAGCATGAAACGATCGACCTGTGCCTCGGGGAGTGGATATGTACCCTCCTGCTCTATCGGATTCTGTGTTGCCATAACAAGGAATGGCTGTGGCAATTTGAATGTATCCTTGCCAATTGTCACCTGACGCTCCTGCATTGCCTCAAGCAGCGCACTCTGCACTTTCGCTGGAGCACGGTTAATCTCATCGGCAAGAACAAAGTTCGCAAATACAGGACCTTTTTTCACTTTGAACTCCTCGTCCTTCTGGCTATATACCATTGTACCCACAACGTCGGCAGGGAGAAGGTCGGGTGTGAACTGGATGCGGCTGAAATCTGCATCAATAAGCTCTGACAATGTCTTGATTGCAAGAGTCTTTGCCAAACCGGGAAGACCCTCAAGAAGGATATGGCCATCTGAGAGCAAACCAATCAACAATGACTCCACCAGATGTTTCTGTCCAACAATCACCTGGCTCATACCGGTCTGCAGATTAGTAACAAAACCACTCTGCTTCTCTATCAAATCATTTAATTCGCGAATATCAACTGTTGAATTCATAACTATGTTATTTGTATATTTAAATCTGTTTTAGGACAAAATTATATCCAATATATTCCACTTCGTGTTAAATACATTAAAAATGACTTAACCATTGTTAGAGTTAAACAAACTTTAACTTAACAGTGTTATTTTTTCGGCATCAGGAGAGGTATTCGTATCTCCATTCCATTGCGCAACGCATCGGGTTTGTCCATATTATTATATTTAACAATGTAGGGCCACAATTTCTTGTCGCCATAATATCGTCTTGCAATTTTTGTCAAGGTCTCGTCTGGAGCAACTGTGTGTAGGCAGTAATCACCTTTGGCAACATACAATGTAGTATCGGCAGGCGATATGTCCTGCAATTTTATTGATGCAAGCTCATCAACAACAACGAATACATAAGCCTCCTCGGTCTCCTCGGTCTCGAATGGAGTGTCTAATGTATTAGTATCTACTTTTCCATCGTTTTCTACAACTGTCACAGCATCATTGTTTTCATTTGCCAAAATTTCATCGTCTGTTTCAACTACTACATTAGCCCCGGAGAGGTCGGCTGTTTCCTGATTAGGTTCTGCTGCAAGTATTGTCTCTTCAGCCACAATATCCTCATCGACAGAACCATTATCTGTAAAGAATGCTGTGTAACCCCAATATGCAACAGCAACCACTACTACTGCAATCATTGTATAAAGCCATACAGGTTTCCTCTTTTTTGCAGTTGGTGTTTCTGTCGGTTTCTTTTTCTTCTCAGGCACAGGCACCATGACAGGTTCCGCAGGTTTTTCCTGCACTACAACCGACTCTTCATCTGTCGCGGCAGCAACTGTTTCCTGTTGCGGTTCTGTTGTGCTGTTCTGTTCCTCAACAACCACTTCGTTTTCGGCTATCGCTTCAGGCTCAACGGCTGTTTCCACTTGCACCTCAGTTTCGGGTTCGTCAATGATAACTGGTTCCTCAACCGGTTGTTTTTCAACCGCTGGAGTCTCAACTGTATTTTCCTCTGCAACAGGCTCTTCAGCAACTAGTGGTGCAGCAGTCTCCTCAACAATGTCATCAGCAGCCTCTTCGTTGTCGGCATCTGCCGCTGTTGCGTCGGGCTGGTATGTCTCGTCAACCTCTACAGGCTCGAACATTGCAAATGGCTGGTTCACGCTGTCCTTCAAAGCATCGGCAGGGATGAACACAAGTTTCTTGTGTCCCTTTATCTCTATTTTTTCGCCGGTGTTCACATTCACACTGCCACGGCTTGCCACCTCGGTCACCTTGAATGTACCAAGCCCATTTATCTTGACAATGCCGTCCTGTTCCAAGCCTTCAATGATAAGCTCGAAAAAGTTCTTTGTAAACAGTTCTGCCTTGGCCATGGAGATATTGCTCCCTTTTGCCAAAAGCGCAATCAAATCCGATTGGTTCAATTTTGCATCCATAAGCTATATCTCCTTATTTGAATTTATCCTTCAATTTATTGCTTGGCTTGAATGCTGGCACAATCTTTGGAGGCACAAGAAAGCGTTGTCCCGTCTTTGGGTTCACCGAAAGCCTTTCGTTACGCATCTTCACCTCGAGAGTGCCGAAACCGGAAATGTTCAGCTGGTCATTTTCCTTGAGGCAATCGGTCATGAGCCCCACCAGCGTGTCCACATTCGCATTTGCATCTGCGACCTGCACACCGCACTTCTTTGCCAATTTGCTAATAAATTCCTTGTTGTTCATATCGTTTTACTTCAGCGTAAAATTTGCAATCAATTCTCAACAGTTCCCATCAGGTCAAACTCTGTCGCATCGGTTATGCGCACATTGTAGAACTTACCTATCTCCAACTTGCCGTCATTGACATGTATGAGAATCTCGGTATCTACATCGGGTGAGTCGAACTCGGTACGGCCGATGTAGTAGTCGCCCTCTACCCTGTCAATTATAGTCTTGTACACATTGCCTGTCTTGGCGTCGTTCAGGCGCGTAGAGATGCGCTGCTGAATCTCCATGAGACGGTCAAGGCGTTCCTGTTTCTTTTTCTTTGAGATGCTGTCGCGGTAATTCTGCGCGGCGTATGTACCCTCTTCCTCGCAGTAGGCAAATGCTCCGAGACGGTCAAATTTCGCCCACTTCACGAACTCGACAAGTTCCTCGAACTCCTTCTCGCCCTCGCCGGGGAAACCAACCATCATTGTAGTGCGCAGACATATACCCGGTACCTCGTCGCGGAACCTCTGCACGAGCGCGTATGTATCCTCCTTGGTGACATAACGCTGCATCTTCTTGAGAACCTTTGTGCTTACATGCTGCAAGGCAATGTCAAGGTACTTGCACACATTGTCCCTCTCACGCATCACGCGCAACAGGTCGTATGGAAAATTGCTTGGGTAGGCATAGTGCAGACGGATCCACTCGACACCCTCAATGTCCGATATTTTCTCCACCAACTCGGCAATGCTCTGCTTCTTGTAGAGATCGACACCATAGAATGTGAGTTCCTGTGCAATTATCTGAAACTCCTTCACACCTTTTGCCACCAAAGAGCGCACCTCGGCCACAATATCCTCCATAGGGCGCGATTTGTGTGCGCCGGTGATAATGGGTATGGCGCAATATGCACAACGGCGGCTGCAGCCCTCCGAAATCTTTATATACGCGTAGTGTCCCGGTGTTGTCAGCACGCGTTCCTGAGCCAGTTCCTCGTGATACTGCTGTTTCAGGTCGGCAAGCAGCTCGGTCCAGTTGAACTTGCCATAGAACTTGTCCACCTGGGTAATCTCCTCGCGCAACTCGTTGAGATAACGCTCCGAGAGGCAGCCCATTACATAGAGTTTCTTCAGGTCACCCTCTTCCTTGCGCTGGCAGAATTCAAGAATCATATTGATTGACTCCTGCTTTGCATCGCCAATGAAACCACAGGTGTTGATTACCGCAATTTCGCCACAAGGCTCCTCACTGTCGTGTGTAACCTCGTAGCCGCACTCCTGGAGCTGGCGCATGAGGTGCTCCGAATCGACAAGATTCTTTGAGCATCCCATTGTGATGACATCTACACGGTTCTTTTTCATTCTATTATCCAAATAATGAATCTACAAACTCCTCGCGGTTGAAAATCTGCAAGTGGTCAATACCCTCGCCAAGGCCAATGTACTTCACCGGAATCTTGAACTGGTCGCTGATACCGATTACCACACCACCCTTTGCTGTACCGTCGAGCTTTGTGATGGCAAGTGAAGTAACCTCTGTAGCCTTGGTGAACTGCTTTGCCTGCTCAAAGGCATTCTGTCCTGTTGAGCCGTCAAGCACAAGCATGACATCATTAGGCGCAGTAGGTACAACCTTCTTCATCACATTCTTGATCTTGGTGAGCTCGTTCATCAAACCAACCTTGTTGTGCAGACGGCCGGCTGTGTCAATGATTACCACATCGGCACCATTTGCGACAGCCGATGACAAGGTGTCAAATGCAACCGATGCTGGGTCGGCCCCCATGCCCTGCTTGATGACAGGAACATCGGCACGATGTCCCCACTCCACGAGCTGTTCAACAGCTGCTGCACGGAATGTATCGGCAGCACCAAGATAGACCTTCTTTCCGGCCTTCTTGTACTGGTGTGCAAGTTTACCGATAGTTGTAGTCTTTCCTACACCGTTCACACCTACCACCATGATTACATGTGGGTTGCCGGGAGTCGTTGGAATGTCGAATGTACCACCATCCTCGGTGTTGTTCTCCATGAGCAACTGTGCAATCTCGTCCTTGAGCAACTTGTTGAGCTCGTTTGTATTCATGAACTTGTCGCGTGCAGCACGCTTCTGCACACGGTCAATTATCTTCAGAGTTGTCTCGACACCGACATCAGATGTAACGAGAACCTCCTCAAGGTTATCGAGTACCTCGTCGTCAATCTGGCTCTTGCCGGCGATAGCACGGGCAATCTTGCTGAACACACTCTGTTTTGTCTTTGAGAGTCCTTGATCAAGAACCTCTTTCTTTTCTCTTGTAAAAAAACTGAATATTCCCATATTCTCTCTAAAATATCGTTTCTGAATCAAATGTTGCACATAGCAACGAAATATCAATTAGCAAATTAGTCGAGCTTGAGCACTGCAAGGAATGCCTTCTGTGGTACCTCGACGTTACCAATCTGCTTCATACGCTTCTTACCCTTCTTCTGCTTCTCGAGCAGCTTGCGCTTACGCGACACGTCGCCACCATAACATTTTGCAGTCACATCCTTACGCACCTGCTTGATTGTCTCACGGGCAATGATCTTTGTACCGATTGCTGCCTGAAGGGCAATATCGAACTGCTGTCTTGGGATGAGGTCGCGCAGTTTCTCGCACATCTGACGGCCAAGGCCATAGGCATTGTCGACATGGGTCAATGTAGAGAGTGCATCCACAGGCTCGCCGTTGAGCAGGATATCGAGCTTGATGAGCTTTGATGTCCTGAAGCCTGCAGGGTGATAGTCGAACGACGCATAACCCTTTGAAATACTCTTGAGCTTATCATAGAAGTCGATGACAATTTCGCCAAGCGGCAACAGGAAGCGGATATCCACGCGGTTACCTGTAATGAACTCCTGCTTGAGCAACTCGCCACGTTTTGAAAGGCAGAGTGTCATGATAGGGCCGATGTACTCGGCACGGGTAATGATGCTCGCGTTGATATATGGCTCCTCAATGTGGTCAATGAGTGTCGGGTCGGGCATGCCACCGGGGTTGTGTACCTCCTTCACCTCGCCCTGCTTGTCATGTACCATGTATGAAACGTTAGGCACGGTAGTGATGACACTCATGTCGAACTCGCGGTCGAGACGCTCCTGGACAATCTCCATGTGCAAAAGACCAAGGAATCCGCAACGGAAACCGAAACCCAGTGCAGCCGACGACTCTGGTGAGAATGTCAGCGAAGCATCATTGAGTTGCAACTTCTCGAGCGAAGCACGCAAGTCCTCATAATCCTCGGCTTCGATTGGGTATACACCGGCAAAGACCATCGGTTTCACCTCCTCAAAACCGTCGATAGCTGCTGCACATGGGCGTGCAATATGAGTGATTGTATCACCGACCTTTACCTCGCGCGAAGTCTTGATACCCGAAATGATGTAACCCACATCACCTGTACGCAACTCCTGGCGTGGACACAAATCCATCTTCAAGACACCGATTTCGTCGGCATCGTACTCCTTGCCGGTATTAAAGAACTTAACCTTGTCGCCCTTGCGCAGAACGCCGTTTGTAATCTTGAAATATGCAATGATACCACGGAACGAGTTGAACACAGAGTCAAAGATGAGTGCCTGCAATGGAGCCTCCTCGTCACCCACAGGTGCCGGAATGCGCTCTACCACTGCTGCAAGAATATCCTCGACACCAAGACCGGTCTTTCCCGACGCCTCTATGATGTCATCCCTATCGCAGCCGATAAGGTCTACAATCTCGTCCTTCACCTCCTCGGGCATAGCGTTGATCATGTCACACTTATTCACAACGGGGATAATCTCCAATCCGTGGTCAACAGCCATGTAGAGGTTGGAGATGGTCTGTGCCTGTACACCTTGTGTAGCATCCACTACAAGCAGCGCACCCTCGCATGCTGCGATAGAACGCGAAACCTCGTACGAAAAATCGACATGTCCCGGAGTGTCAATGAGATTGAGGATATATTTCTCGCCCTTATACATGTACTCCATCTGTATCGCGTGGCTCTTGATGGTAATACCACGTTCCTTTTCGAGGTCCATATTGTCAAGCATCTGACCCTCGGTGATGTTTATGGTCTTTGTAGTTTCGAGCAAACGGTCGGCCAAGGTCGATTTACCATGGTCGATGTGTGCGATAATGCAAAAATTTCTGATTTTCTCCATATATGTAAACTGTTTCTTTCAATGAATGGATGCCGCGGAAACCCTTGCCGGCAAATTTAGGTGCGAAGATACAAAATAAAAACGAGATTTATTATATATATAATAACAAGAATTTGCAAAAACTCGGCATCAACAGGAAAGAGCACGATGCCACCGCTCTATTTTACGAGGTAAAAACACGGCATACACATGCACAATATGAAAGGTTTTTTCAAACCACAAAAGAACAAAGATACCTATTGGAATAAATTCCAAATCAATTTAACAAACAAAACTTAATATCATATTAAACAATAGAATATTGCCTAATAAGCAGACACGGCAGCAACGGATTAATCCGCTACTGCCGTGTAAAGTATTTTCAATCTTGCGTTTTACTTGAAAACATGCTTTCCGTAATCCACGCCCTTCAACTGATAATATTTAGCCTCACCCTGCAAACGATTGATAAAATCGTCGTAATTGCGCTGTTCGGCAGGAGTCCAGCCGGCCTCGGCAACAGCTGCCAGACGAGGCAACATCAGGTACTGCACAACCGATGGTTCAACAACCCACTCTGTCCAGAAATTAGCCTGTACACCCAAATATTTCGGCTGGAGTTCCTCGGGCACATTGTTCATTGGCTTGTAGTTGTATACACGCTCAACGGTCTCATCACCATAACCCTGCGACTTTGGCTCTGTCTCAAGTTTTGATTGGCGACGGTTGATGTAGTAAGGAATCTGAGGAGAGAGGATTGTTGTCATTCCACGCATTGCGGCATCTTTTGCAGCACCGTCGGCACCAATCCACGCCATAATGGTTATATCGGTTCCCAAAGAGGCTGTGTTGCCATGTAGAACCTCGTTCCAGAAGACAAGCTTGCGCTGTTTCTCAGCAGGTTTATTTGCAACATGGTCGAGCAACTGCTTGTAGAAGTGTATCTGCAAGTCGCGGTAGTTCGTAGAACCGATTTCACCGAGCAAAGCCTGGCAACTGGCATTGCGTTCCCATTTATATGTTGGGCATTCGTCACCTCCAAGGTGTATATAACCAAAGGGGAAAAGTTCTGTAAGCTCATCGATTACATCCTTTGCGAACTGCACGGCAAGCGGATTTGCGACATTTATAACATCGCTCGATACGCCCTGCCACAACCACACATCGTGTTTGTTCTCCGGGTCGCAGGCAAGAAACTCGGGATATGACGCCACTGCAGCCTGTGAGTGCCCCGGTATGTCGACCTCGGGAATAATCTCAACAAAGCGCTCCTTGGCATACTCCACAACCTCTTTGATGTCCTTGTGGGTGTAATAGCCACCATAACGTATGCCATCGGGCTTCACATCACCCCACGCACACACCTTACTGTCGCGCCAAGCGCCAACTTCAGTGAGTTTAGGATATTTCTTGATTTCAATGCGCCAGCCCTGGTCCTCGGTCAAATGCCAGTGGAAACGGTTCATCTTATAGGCAGCCATAACATCGATAATCTTCTTCACCTCTTCCTTGCCATAGAAGTGACGTCCCTCGTCGAGCATGAATCCACGCCAAGAGAAACGGGGTTCATCTACAATAAAGACACAGGGAACACTCCACTCCTTGATACTTTTGTCCTTTACTCCTGCCATCACATTGCGCGGCATAAGCTGCTTTAGTGTCTGGAACGCATAGAAGAAGCCTGCTGGTGTTGATGCTGCTATGTTTATTCTTTTCGGGGTAACAGATAGCCTATAAGCCTCTTTGCCCATATATTCATCAATGTACAACACAATGTGCGCATCACCCTCCTTAGCCACTTCTTCCACATGAAAACTAAGGAACAAACCATCCTTCAGCCTATCCTTGACAAGCTTTACACCGGTTGTTTTCTTTATCTCCCTGACAAAATTGTCCACGACAGCATCAACGCCTCCATCCTTCATTTTAGGATAACACAGTACAACCTTCCCATTGAAAGAAAACTCGCCCTCTTCTACCTGCATTTCAGCTGGTTTCGGTATGATTGAAATCTCTTGAGCATGCAATGAGATACAAAAAAGCAACATCAATGCAAATATCATTTTCTTCATATTATAATAGATTATAAGTTAGTGATTCTCATTAAATTTACACAGTCTCTCTTCAAGCATTGCATAATGGTGTGGCTTGATATTTGATGAGCATGCCCTGATGCCTTTTCGTGTGCCTCCTGTTGTAGCAAGGTCAATACCACTGACGCCATAATAGAGCAGTTCCTTGAGCAGTTCACCGCCATCCATATCCTTATAGCCTATGGTAAAGAAGAAGCCATCGCTCACCGGCTCATCGACATCCTTGTCATAGACAATGCTAAAACCGTTGCGCAGCAGAATCTCCTTAATGCGCGCTGTACGCTCGGCATATTCTTTTATATCGCCCACAAAGTCATATTCGCCGTCACAAGCCGCCTTGAACATTGCTGCCAGTGCACATTGCGCCGAGTGTGACACTCCCGAAGAGAATGAATAAAGGAATATATATGCAAATGCTGCGCCAAACCGCGCGATTCCATAGCGTTGTTTCAGTGTGTCGTATGCACGATTATACAAGGCGTCGGAAATACAGGCAACAGCTATGCGCTGTCCTGCATAACTGAATATCTTGGATGCACTTATGAGCAGAATATAATTACCTGTGTACTTTGATACGCTCGGCTGGAAAGGCGGCTCGAAAGGACAACTCATGTCGCGACGGAAATCCATTGTCATGTATGCCAGGTCTTCAATCACCACGACATTATACTTTGTCGCAAGACGGCCTATTGTCTCAAGTTCCTCATCCTTAAGACACATCCATGTAGGATTGTTGGGCGATGAATAGAGCACTGCACAGATATTTCCTTGTGCAAGATAACTTTCGAGTTTCTCCTCCAGTTTCTCGCCACGGTACTCGGCAATGTCGAACGAAGCAATCTTCACGCCAATAACCTGCGCCTGCATCTTCTGCACGGGGAATCCCGGATCAATATACAGCACCGTGTCGCGCTTTGGATCAAGCTGCGAAGCGAGCATAAGTGACGCAAAGGACGCCTGCATTGAACCTACAGTAGGAATGCAACCATTTGGGTTTATATCGGTGTCTATAAATGCCTTAACAAACCGCGACGCTTCGTTCTTCAGTTCCGGTATTCCATCTATTATCGGATAGACCGATGCTACCCCACGCTGCAGAGCCTCACACTCGGCACGCACACCCACCTCGGCTGGAGGCAAGCCAGGAATACCCATCTCAAAATGGATAAACTCCGTTCCTGTACGCGCCTCTGCAGCACGCACCACTGCCCCAATCTGACGGATTGACGCCGAACGGATGTCATCTATCTCAAGTTCCTTTACAATGGAATCGATTATTTCAGGAGATACTACACACATATAAAAGTAATGTTAATCCTTTATGAGATTTCTCCATGCTTCGCCATGTCGAAATGACAGCAATTTTATCAGTTTAAAAAGTGAGATAACAAGCCTTGCGTAGTTTTTGTAGTCAGGAGTTTAGTGAACCTAAATGACTAACTACAGAAACAAGCGTAACGCAGTTTACATCATTAGAAAGACTTACCGCAATAATTGCATATATTTGTTATATAAAAGGAATGGTGGCAAGGCTTGCGTAATTGTGGTGGTAGGGAGTTTAGTAACCCTAAATGACCTGCCGCCACAATAAGC
>JAFOCD010000011.1 GCA_017381475.1 Bacteroidaceae bacterium | reverse complement strand
GTGGGGTATAACGACGAGGTTGCGCTGTCGGAGCGCGAGACGGGTTTCCTGAACGCGGCAATAGTGAACCTGTTGAAGTATCACAAGAATATTGAGTGCGATGTGGAGAGGGTGTTGCGCTTCTACTTCCAGATGTGCTCGGTTGAGATGAACTGCAAGGAACTCTCCAAGGCTTTTCTTGCCTTTGCTGACCACCGCGGCGATTTCAGCCATGCTGGCATCAAGCTCACCCGTTCGCAGATAAAGCGCATGAATGCCATAATGCAGACCTGCGGTTTCTATGATGAGGCCGGCGAGTTCTCTTATCTTGTGGGCTTGCCTGGAAAGAGTGGCGTGGGCGGTGGAATTGCTGCCATTTACCCACAGCGCTATGCCGTGACGGTGTGGAGTCCGCGCCTGAACAGCAAGGGCAACTCGGTAATGGGTATAAAGGCACTTGAGATATTGACAACAGAGACCAGCGAGTCGATTTTCTGACGGGTGCCTCCCTGGCGGTGTGGATTGCTTGTCCGGGTGACGGCTGCGGATATATAAAAAATGTTGCCGGCTCAACCTTTTGGCCCGCAGGTGGTTTTATGGAATAGGTTATTATTAAATTTTGATATTATGACAATGTTCAGAAGATTTGTGACAGTGGTTGCCGCTCTCTTCATGGTGGTGGCAGTGGGTTTTGCTCATACTAAAGAGCTTCCCAAAGTGTATATCCTTGCAACGGGAGGAACAATTGCCGGCTCGGGCAGTTCGGCAACGAACTCCAACTATACTGCCGGTCAGGTTGCCATCGGTACGCTGATTGACGCTGTACCTGCGATAAAGGATGTTGCCGACATTGAGGGTGAGCAGGTGGTGAACATCGGTTCTCAGGACATGAGCAATGCCGTGTGGCTGAAACTTGCTGCAAGGGTGAATGAACTGTTGCACCGTAATGATGTTGACGCGGTGGTGATTACCCATGGAACCGACACTATGGAGGAGACTGCGTTTTTCCTCAGCCTTGTGGTGAAGAGCGAGAAGCCGGTGGTGCTTGTCGGTGCAATGCGCCCATCGACAGCCATAAGTGCCGATGGCCCTGCCAACTTGTACAACGCTGTGGTGGTGGCTGCGTCGGCGGCATCAAAGGAGCGTGGCGTGCTCGTTTGCATGAATGGCAAGGTGTATGGTGCAGACGATGTCACAAAGACGAATACTACAAGCGTGGAGACTTTCCAGTCGCCCAACGCAGGTGCCGAGGGTTATGTGAACAACGGCGAGGTGTTCTACTACAGACCGGTTGCCCATGAGCGTGCATTGCACTATGTACACAAGGGTGGTGTGTATGACGAGACACGCGACCTTTACTTTGATGTCTCAAAGTTGAAGGAGTTGCCAAAGGTGGGCATCGCATACGGATATGCCGATGCCGGGCGTGAGGCTGTGGATGCCATGGTTGCGAATGGATACAAGGGTATTGTGTATGCCGGTGTGGGCAATGGCAACATCCACAAGAATGTGTTCCCTGCACTTGAGGAGGCTCGCAAGAAGGGTGTGATTGTTGTGCGTTCATCGCGCGTGCCGACAGGTGCTACAACACTCGATGCCGAGGTTGATGATGCCAAATATGGCTTTGTGGCATCCTGGGGACTGAACCCGCAGAAGGCGCGCATCCTGCTGATGCTTGCGCTCACAAAGACCCATGACTGGAAGGAAATTCAAAAGTATTTCAACAATTTCTAAAATAATTATCTATGAAAATGAAAAACACACTTTGGGCTGTTTTGTCACTTGTTGCAACAGTTTCAATGGCACAGGGTACTGACGGTAATGCGAATGGGGCTGATGGTGAAAAAACACTGTTTGAGCGCGTTACCAACATTGAAAAGAAGAGCGATAAGTTCAATATGTATCTGAATATGCAGGCAGGCCTCTATACCGGCTTTAATCAGAATGGTGTGGATGGCTTTGCCGGCGGTGCTTTCAAGGTTCCTCAGTTGCGTCTTGAGGTGAAAGGTCAACTGACCGACAGGTTGTCCTATAGGTGGCGTCAGCGTCTGAATAAAAGTTATGAACCAACAGGCTCTGATGCTTTGCCACTCGCAATAGACGTAGCCGGTGTCGGTATAAAGGCGACAGAGGGTCTCTCGTTCTTCCTTGGAAGACAGTGTGTTGCATATGGTGGTTTCGAGTTCGATGCCAACCCTATTGACATATATAAGTACAGCGAGCTTGTTGCCCACCAGTATATCTTCATGACGGGTCTTACAGCTTCATACAATTTTACTCCCGGCCAACAGATGGTATTCCAGGTGCTGAACAGTAATTCTAGGGATGCAACTGAATTCTATGGAGATAGTATAGAGGAGCGTAGTATGGCACTCGTTTATTCTTTGGGCTGGAACGCGAATATGTTCGATGGCTTGTGGCAGACACGTTATTCGGTATCTGTGATGAACGAGACCAAGGATTGCAATATGTACTATGTAGCACTCGGTAACCTCTTTACATTCTCTCCTAAATGGAATATGTATGTCGATCTCATGGGTTCTATTGAGAATATTGACCGCAAGGGTATGATGACAGAAATAATCGGCTTGCAGGACAACCATAATGTGAATAATGCAATGTATGGTGCAGTAGCTGCAAAATTGAACTACCGTTTCCATCCCAAATGGAATGCCTTTGTCAAGGGTACATATGACTGGATTGGTATGCTCGAGGGCGGCAATGGCTATTCAAAGGGAGTCTATCGCACTGCCTTGAATTATCTTGCCGGAGTTGAATTCTATCCTATGCACGATTCGGACCTGCACTTTTTCTGTGTCTTTACAGGACAGACAAATCTGTATGCCGACAAGGCTCTCATGTTCAACAAAAGCAATTACAGCACACAGAATGCTTCAATAGGTTTCATATATAAACTACCTGTATTCTGATTTTGTTATAGGAGATATAGACAAATAGGAGTATGTTATTGTTGCAACTTTTTCTGGTGCTTGCATGCATAGTGGCAGGTGCGCGTCTAGGTGGCATCGGCCTTGGTGTCATGGGTGGTCTCGGCGTGGCGCTGCTCACTTTTGTGTTCGGGTTGGAGCCAACCACGCCGCCGGTGGATGTGATGCTGATGATTGCTGCCGTCATCTCGGCAGCGGCGTGCATGCAGGCTGCAGGTGGTCTTGACTACATGGTGAAGGTGGCCGAGCGATTGCTGCGCAAGCATCCGCAGAATATTACTATCCTGGCTCCGTTGGTGACATATACATTTACATTCCTTGCCGGAACGGGGCATGTTGCCTACTCGGTGCTGCCGGTGATTTCGGAGGTGGCGAGGGAGACGAAGATACGCCCCGAGCGTCCGCTTGGAATTGCGGTGATTGCATCGCAACAGGCCATTACGGCTTCGCCCATCTCTGCTGCTACAGTGGCGCTGCTTGGTATGCTTGCCGGGTTCGACATTACATTGTTCGACATCTTGAAGATTAGCGTGCCGGCTACATTGATTGGTGTGCTGGTGGGTGCTTTCTTCTCAATGAGAGTGGGCAAGGAACTTGTCGATGATCCCGAATACAAGCGTCGTGTTGCTGCCGGCTTGGTGGAGAAGAGCAGGGTGGCGGTAACCGATGTTTTGTCGCTTGGAAAGGCTAAAGTCTCAGTTGCACTTTTCTTTGTTGCAACTTTGGTTATTGTGTTTTTCGGTTCTATAGAGAAACTGCGCCCTTCGTTCGAGAATGAGGTCTATGTTGAGCAGACTCTCAATGCTACAGTTGATTCAGTGGATATTGATGAGGCTCTCTGTGGCAAAGTTGCTGTAAACGTACTGGCTGATGTGGCTGCCGATAACGCGGTCGATGAGGCTGAGAGTGGCGAAAAACTCTACTTCAAGAGTGTCGAGAAGAAGAGATTGGGCATGCCGCTTATCATTGAAATGGTGATGCTGGCTACTGCCGCGCTCATTTTGTTGCTGACAAAGACCGATGGAGCAAAGGCTGTGAAGGGTAGTGTATTCTCGGCCGGTATGCAGGCGGTGGTGGCGATATTCGGTATCGCGTGGATGGGCGATACATTCATCAATGGAAACATTGATCAATTGAAGGGCGCTGTGGAGAGCGTGGTGACTGATATGCCTTGGCTCTTTGGTCTTGCGCTGTTCGTGATGTCGATACTGCTCTACAGCCAGGCGGCGACGGTGCGTGCCATTGTTCCGCTGGGTATTGCGCTGGCGATATCGCCAATGATGCTCATTGCGCTGTTCCCTGCAGTGAACGGTTATTTCTTTATCCCGAACTACCCGACACTGGTGGCTGCGATAAACTTTGACAGCACGGGTACCACGCGCATTGGCAAGTGGGTGCTGAACCACTCGTTCATGCTACCGGGACTCATCTCTACCGCGGTGGCAATTGCGGTGGGATTGTTACTGATACAGGTTTATTGATGAAGAGAATTTCTCCAAAATAAACGAGAGGGTGACCATGGTCACCCTCTCTTGTTAAACAGTCGGCCTGTAAGCCGGGTTCTGTGCCCCTTGCGGGGTGTCTGTCATTCATCTATACCATGTGTCACCACAGGGCTAAAGCGTTCTACCCTCCGGCTCGGGCGAGCAACCCTCAAGCGCCGGTTTACATGAACTTGCAGCCTCCAAGACGCACGGCCCGTACATCGCTGCACGGCCGGTGGGCTCTTACCCCACCTTCTCACCCTTACCCTTGCGGGCGGTTATTTTCTTCTGCGTTACTCCACCTTCACAAGCGGCTT
>JAFOCD010000105.1 GCA_017381475.1 Bacteroidaceae bacterium | reverse complement strand
GTATTCCTTTACAGGTCCGTATACTGCATTTCCTTCTGCGTCAACTGCTTCGATGTACAATTCGATGTCAGAAGCAATTTCTCTTGCTGCAAATCCGGTGTAATCATACAGATGATATGATGCGTTTACAGTCGGATTTGTAATCTCAATTGTTTCGTAGTCTACAAGCTCGGTTGCGTCGTAGATTGCCTTCTTAGCAACAAGCTTAACCGAGGTGTATCCTTCGAGTGTCGAATTCTTTACGTATACACGAACTGAATAGTCGCTCTGGAATATTGTGCTGAATCCGTAAATTGCAAGTCCTTCTACATATGTCGGGCCTTCGGGAATTTCTTCGCCTTCTTCAACTACAACATTGTAGATAGTATCGTAGCAACGAGCGTCCATCTTGAGTTCAGCTGTATAGTCAATACCAGTTTCCCATTCGCCTGCAGTTGCCTTGTTTACAAGTGCAACAGATGATGAAACGAGGTTGGTTTCGGTAGCGAACTTAAGATCAAATTCGCCAGCTTCGGTGAGCTTGCTTGAAAGCTTGATTCTGAAGAGCTCGCCATTGTTAGCATCGAGGTCAGCAGCGCCAACCGAGAAGGTGCAACCTGCGTTATCGTCAGACTGGAAGATAACCTTGAGCAAGCCATCAGTTGTATCGTAATTTGAAAGAAGAGTTGCTGTTGCGTAAGGAGTTGAGTAAACAATCTTGTTATTTTCGCGAACAGCGATAACGTCAGCGTTATCCATAGAGATAAGGGTTGTTGCGAAAGCAATTGTGCGATCATATGTGCTGGTAGTGATGTCACCGGTATTGTTCATTGCGCCGATGAGATCAGCGTAGTTAGTAAGTCTAACTACCATCCAGAATTCGCCGTCAACTGTATCGATAGCATCGATTGCGTTTCCGTCAGCGTCAACGAAATCCATTGCCCATTCTGCGCCGTCGGGAGTGTAAACTTCTCTCTCGCCGCAGAATTCACAGTAGCCGTTAACATATGAGCAATCAACAACTGCAAGTTCTTCTGCGTAAGTGTCGTCGCAACGTGAACATGTAAATGTCTCAACACCTGTTGCAGTACAGGTAGGTGTGATTGTTACTTCGCTTGTGTACTTGTGTCCGAGAGCAGCGATCGGGGTGTAGTAATCATCTTCACCGCAATCACAGGTATAGTGCATTGAACCAGCTTCGGTACAGGTAGGTTCCTTAACAGTTGAACCTACGAAATCGTGAATGTGAGCATCGCCCTGGTATGTCTTTACCTTGAACGAGCCAACGAGGATTCCGTAAATGTTGCCGTGTGTAACGTTGCTGTCTTCTACGCTCTTAAGACTTTCGAGGTCAGCAGTTACATACCACATACCGGTCTGTGACATTACCTTTGTATTGCCGTTTACCGATTCAGCGTGTCCGTTCCATACATAAGCGGTTGAGCCAATCTTTGAACCTGTGTATGCGTCATAGTAGTTAAGCTTTGCAATAAAGCCCTTGTACTTAACGCCATCAAGTGTGATGGTATAGTCGGTGCAATCCTTCCACCACTGGTGAGCGCTGAATGTATCACCGTAGTAAAGTGAAGTTACTTCGGTGCCATCCTTCTTAAGATAGAAAGCATTTGTTGAAGGATCGCCGATTACTACGTTATCGAGATCCTTATTCTTACCATAGCTGATGCTATGACCAACACCGTCGTAATCAGCGAAAACAAATTCTCTTACTGTAACGGTAGCGAGGAGAACTGTTACGTTATCATAGGTGTTGCCAGCTTCGTCAGTAACGTTTGAAAGAGTACCATAAATGAAGTACTTACCAGCAGCGGTAAATTCATAAGTGTCAGCGCCGGCAGTTGTATCAACGGTGTGAACTGTTTCTTCGTTAAGAACGAAGGTCATTTCGTTGATTTTACCTGTTACAGCTGTACCATCAAGGGTGTAGCTGAATGTCTTATCAGCCCATGATTCGCTGATTGCAAGCTTATCATTGTTCTTTTCTGAAATAAAGTATTCAACTGCGCTAAACTTTAATGCTGAATTCATATCGAGATCGGTTGAATCGAGCTTGTAGTTAGCAGTCTTTCCTGTGTAGAACTTATCGAGAGTTTCTTCACATGTTTCACATGTGGTGGTTGAAACATAGTTGTCAACTACTGTTGATTCGGTGTGACCGAATGCAGATTCAGGTTCACCGTATGAATCGCCACAAAGTGTACAGG
>JAFOCD010000104.1 GCA_017381475.1 Bacteroidaceae bacterium | reverse complement strand
GGTGCATACGCTTTCGCACTCAGCGAACTCGACAAGAAACAGGCATAATAAATGGATATTATGATGAGAAAAATCATATCGTCACTACTGTTGCTGCTTGCCCCCGTTGTGGCAACGGCACAGAAACCCACCGACCTGGTGAATCCGTTCATCGGAACAACCAATTTCGGAACAACCAACCCCGGTGCAGTAACTCCAAACGGAATGATGTCGGTTGTACCGTTCAATGTAATGGGTTCTGACCTCAATGTCTTTGACAAAGACCAGAGGTGGTGGTCGGCACCATACGAGTATAACAACAAGTTCTTCACAGGCTACGCGCATGTGGCACTCAGCGGTGTCGGTTGCCCCGAGGCATCGTCGCTGTTGGTGATGCCCACAAGTGGCGAACTCAATGTGGACTACTTCAACTACGGCACGGAGTACACCAATGAAAAAGCTTCACCCGGATACTACAGCAACGAACTCACAAAGTATGGTATAAAGACCGAGGTGACAGCCACAACACGCTCGTCGTGCGAACGCTACACCTTCCCGGCCGGCAATGGCAACATCATCCTGAACCTGGGACAGGGACTTACCAACGAGTGTGGTGCAATGGTGCGCCGTGTAAGCAATACAGAGATTGAGGGTGTCAAGCTCATGGGTACATTCTGCTACACCACACAGGCCGTGTTCCCCGTCTACTTTGTGATGCGCGTGTCAAAAGCACCCACAAGTGAAGGGGCATGGAAGTTCCAGCCTGCGCTTACAGGTGTGGAAGCCGAGTGGACACCCGATGACGGCACATACAAGTTCTATGAGAACTACTACCGGGAGATTGCCGGCGACAATATCGGCTACTGGTTCTGCTACGACAATCTTGCCGAGGGTGAACAGATTACCGTTCAAATGGGTGTCTCTTTCGTATCAATAGAGAACGCAAGAGAGAACCTCAACGCCGAACAACAGGGCAAGGACTTTGACGCAGTACATGCACAAGCCGTTGAGCAATGGAACAATGACCTCGGACGCATAAGCATAGAGGGCGGCACAAAGGAGCAGCAGACAATCTTCTACACAGCCCTTTACCACGCGCTCATTCACCCAAGCATCATCAGCGATGTCAACGGCGAGTACCCCAAGATGGAAAACGGAGAGACAGGCAAGAGCGACTACACACGCTATACTGTGTTCTCGCTTTGGGACACATACCGCAACCTGCACCAGTTGCTCACACTTGTATATCCCGAGCGCCAGATGGACATGCTGCGCACAATGGTGGGCATGTACGAGGATTGGGGCTGGCTTCCACGCTGGGAGCTGTTCGGGCGTGAGACCTTCACCATGGAGGGCGACCCTGCAGCCATTGTCATTGCCGACAGTTGGATAAAGGGATTGCGCGATTTTGACATTGAAACTGCATATGAGGCAATGCTCAAGTCGGCAACTACCGAGGGAGCAAAGAACCTCATCCGCCCCGACATTGACCCTTATATAAAGGATGGATATATCCCGTTGTGGTACTTCTCAAGCGACCTCTCGGGCGACAACTCCGTGTCACATGCACTGGAGTACTGCTCGGCCGACTATGCCATTGCACAGCTTGCCGACTCACTCGGCGACAAAGCACGCGCAAAGGAGTTCACCAAGCGCTCACAGAGCTACCGCCGCTACTTCTGCAAGGAGCACGGCACACTGCGTCCACTCACCAAAGAGGGTAAGTTCCTTGGCGACTTTGACCCTGCAACAGGCAAGAACTTTGAGAACGTTCCCGGTTTCCACGAGGCATCGGCATGGTGCTACACATTCGCCGTTCCTCACGACCTAAACGGCCTTACAAAACTCATGGGCGGAAAGAAGAATTTCGTGAAGAGCCTGCAGGGAGTGTTCGACAACGGTCACTATGACCCTGCAAACGAGCCCGACATTGTATATGCCTACCTCTTCAGCCGCATCAAGGGCGAGGAGTGGCGCACACAGAAGGAGGTGAAGAACATTCTCGACAACCACTACAAGAATGCCCCCGACGGCATTCCCGGAAACGATGATACCGGCACCATGTCGGCATGGGCTGTATTCTCAATGATGGGTATCTACCCCGACTGCCCCGGTGAACCAAGCTACACAATTACTACACCGGTGTTCGACAAGGTGCAGATAAACACCCCCGGCGAGGAGATTACAATAGAGTGTGACCGCCCCACTGCCGACTGTCACTACATTGACAACATTGAACTCAACGGCAAGCCAAGCGGCTATCGAATAACACACAAGCAGTTGACAGACAACGCAAACATCAAGTTAAAACTAAAGAAAGAGGCAAAATGAAAATAAGAAGTTGTATAATGGCTGCCGTGCTGCTGTTGGCAGCATGCTCGCCAAAACAGGAGCAGAAAAACGCACAGGAACAGGAAAGACTGACTGCCTATGTGAACCCCCTCATTGGCAGCGGCGGACACGGACATGTCTTTGTTGGCGCAAGCGTGCCTTTCGGCATGGTGCAGCTGGGTCCCACAAGCATCAACGAGACATGGGACTGGTGCTCGGGCTATCACCAGGACGAAGCATCGGTAATAGGTTTCTCTCACACTCACCTAAGCGGAACAGGTATCGGCGATCTTTTCGATGTCACCGTAATGCCGGTTACAGGCGAGGTGCAGTATGAACGCGGAACAATTGACAACCCAAGCAGCGGCATGTGGTCACTTGCCGAGCGCACAAAGGAGGTTGTGAAACCGGGCTACTACAGCGTTCCCCTGATGCGTTACGGCATAAAAGCCGAAATGACAGCCACTGCACGCGTGGGACTCCACCGCTACACATTCCCCGAGAGTAACGATGCTGCCATCGTAATAGACCTTGAGAACGGCGGTTGCTGGGATGAGAGCACCGAGACATTCATGCAGGCCGAGGGCAACAACCGCATCGTGGGTTACCGCTACTCAAAGGGCTGGGCAAAGAACCAGCGCATCTACTTTGCAGCCGAGTTCGCAAAACCATTCGACAGCTTTGAGTTGAAGGGATACAACAACATGTATGGCCGTGCATCGTTCAGCACAACAGCCGGCGAGGAGGTGATGCTCAAGGTAGCAATATCACCCGTAAGCATCGACGGTGCCAAACTCGCACTTGAGAGCGAGCTCCCCGGATGGGACTTTGCTGCTGTCCAGACAGCAGCCGTCAATGCATGGGAGAATGAACTCGCACGCATCAAAGTGGAAATAAAGGACGAGGAGCAGAAAAAGATATTCTACACCGCAATGTACCACGCAATGATAGCACCAATGCTCTTCAGCGATGCAAACGGCGACTACCGCGGTGCCAATGACAAGGTCTACAACAGCGACAAGCCACGATACACATGCTTCTCACTCTGGGACACATATCGCGCGAAGCAGCCGTTGATGACAATCATCAACCCTGAGAAGGCCGGCGAGTTCGTTGCCACAATGGTTGACATATGCGACAAGCAGGGCGACCTGCCTGTATGGCACCTATGGGGCAACGAGACCGACTGCATGGTTGGCGACCCCGGCATACCCGTTGTTGCCGATGCCATTGTAAAGGGCATCGAGGGCTTTGACCACGAGACTGCATTCGCAGCAATCAAGCAGACCGCAGCCGTTGAGGAGCGCGGCAAGGAGCACCGTCACAAGCATGGTTACATCCCTTGCGACATCTTCAGCGAGGCCGTTGCATTTGACATGGAGTATGCCATTGCCGATGCAGCTGCAGCCAACGCCGCAAAGGCTTTGGGCAAAGAGGCCGACTATGAGCACTTTACAAAGATGAGCCACAGCTACCGCACATTCTTTGACAAAGAGACAGGCTTCATTCGTGGCGTAGACGTAGAAGGCAAGTTCCGCACACCATTCAACCCCTACTTCTCGGCTCACCGTGCCAATGATTACTGCGAGGGCAATGCATGGCAGTATACATGGCTCGTACCACACGACATTGAGAACTATGCACAGATGTTCGGCAGCAAGGAGGCCTGCATTGCACGCCTTGACTCACTGTTCCTTGCACCATCGACAGTTGACGGCGATGCATCACCCGACATCTCGGGCATGATTGGCCAGTTTGCCCACGGCAACGAACCCAGCCACCACATCCTTTACCTTTATACAATGCTTGGCGAGCCACAGAAGACTGCAGAGCGCGTACGCGAGGTGATGACAACACAGTACCGCAACAACTTCGACGGCCTCTCGGGCAACGAGGATATGGGACAGATGTCGGCATGGTACCTTATGTCGGCACTCGGATTCTACCAGGTTGAGCCAGCCGGCGCACGCTACTGGTTCGGTTCGCCCACAGTTGACCGTGCCGAGCTCACCGTCAAAGGCGGCAAGTTCATCATTGAGACAAAAGGCAACAGCGCCACCAACATCTACATCAAGAGCATAAAACTCAACGGCAAGCCCCACAAACTGCCATACATTGAGCACAGCGACATTGCCAAGGGCGGCACGCTCACAATAGAGATGAGCGACACCCCGACAAAGTGGTGGTAATGACAATACAATAAAGGAGGTGACCAATTAAATCGGTCACCTCCTTTATTATATACACTAATAACCCACAACCAAAAGCCTCATCAATGTGTTTATCCTTTTGCTAAAGGTTTACACATATGAGAAAGGTTTCTATTCTACTGTTTATCATGCTATTGTCGGTGGAAGTCACCCTTGCGCAGCAGAGCGCAGGACAAGACGGCAAAGCCTTGCAAAGTGAGGTTATTATAGGAAATCCACTACCCGACAGGTGGAGCGACGGGGAGTACTACACCCAGAGGCTTCCCGTCGATGACGAGTGGTGGCAGAACTTCAATGATCCTGTACTCGATTCGCTCATAGCCGTTGCCGGAGAAAGCAACTACTCGGTGCTTGCAGCGATAGAGAACATCAGGAAAGCGCGTGCAGCATGGCGTGTTTCGCAGAGCAAACTGATGCCGCAGTTCGACTTGGGAGTGGGCTGGCAACGCGCAAAGACAAGCGGCAACATTGCATCTACCCTGTACAACGAGGCATGGGAAGGAGAGTTCAGCACTGCGGTATCCATGCAGTGGCAGGCCGATGTGTTCGGCAGCATATACATGCGCTCCAAGGCACAGAAGAAACTCTTCATGGCAACCGAGGAGGAGTACAATGCCGTGATGGTATCACTCATAGCCAATGTCGCGACCACCTATTTCTCATTGCGCCAGTCACTGGCGCAGATGCAGGTACTGCGCTGGAACGCCGAGTCACAGAAGGAGATAATGAACATCGTCGTCTCGCGCTACGACAGCGGCCTTGCCTCCAAACTCGATGTAGCACAGGCGCGCAGTGTCTATTACAGCACCAAGGCGCAGATTCCGGCAATGCAGGCCACCGTCGACGGCTACCGTTATACAATGGCTGTGCTGCTTGGCACATACCCCGAAGAACTTGACGGGTGGCTACAGGAAGGGTACGCCCTGCCTGCATACACCGCACCCATCGGCGTTGGCATACCGGCAGAACTGTTGCGCCGACGCCCCGACATACGCGCTGCCGAGAGACAGGTTGAGGCAAACGCGGCACTGCTTGGAGCGACCAAGCGCGACTGGTTCCCACAACTGCTCGTTAGCGGTTCGATAGGCTTTCAGTCGGGAGAGCTGAAAACCCTGTTCCGTTCCCGTAGCCTAACATGGGAGATAGCCCCAACGATAAGTTGGAACATCTTTGGCGGCAACGACAGGGTCAACGCCACACGCGAGGCGCGTGCCGCACTCGATGCAAGCATACTCGACTTCAACGGCAAGATGCTCACCGCCTTGCAGGAGGTTGAGAACGCCATGTCGCAG
>JAFOCD010000010.1 GCA_017381475.1 Bacteroidaceae bacterium | reverse complement strand
GCTTTGTACCAAGAGTAACTGTTGTGAGCGACTGTGTCTCACCACGTGTGAAGACTGCTGAACCGTGAGGGCCTGGGAGATAACCTGCCTCGCACCAGATGTGGCGGATGTCGGTTGTCTTGCGACCATCGAGACGCTTGCCCTCGTCGAGAATACAACGGCGCATAGCCTCCTTCTCTACATCGTGGTAGTAGCGGTCGATGAGAGCACCCTTCTCCTCGAGTTCCTCCTCGGTGAACTGTGCCTTGAACTCCTCCTTGATTGCGTCGAACGCTGCAGCACGTCCGTGCTTGTCGTTGTTGCCACTTGCTGCAACTGCGTACGCCTTGGCATAGCAAGCATCGTGTACCATTGAGCGGAGCTCCTCGTCATTAACCTCGTGGCAGTACTCGCGCTTAACAGTTGAGCCAACCTCTTCCATCAACTCCATCTGAGCCTTGCAGTGAACCTTGATAGCCTCGTGAGCAACCTTCATTGCCTCGAGCAGGTCGCTCTCTGAAACCTCCTTCATCTCACCCTCGACCATCATAATGTTGTCGTATGTAGCGGCAACCATGATGTCCATGTCGGCCTCCTCGAGCTGTGCGAATGTTGGGTTAACAACAAACTCGCCGCCGATGCGTGCAACACGCACCTCAGAGATTGGGCCACCGAATGGGATGTCAGAAACAGCCAAAGCTGCAGAAGCTGCAAGACCAGCCAATGCATCGGGCATGTCAACACCGTCGGCAGAGAACAATACAATGTTCACATAAACCTCGGCATGATAGTTATCGGGGAAGAGAGGACGCAGAGCGCGGTCAACCAAACGGCAAGTAAGAATCTCGTAATCCGATGCCTTACCCTCGCGCTTTGTAAAACCACCGGGGAAGCGGCCGAACGCAGCATATTTCTCTTTGTACTCTACCTGTAAAGGCATAAAATCGGTTCCTGGTACAGCATCCTTTGCCGCACACACTGTGGCCAACAACATCGTATTGCCCAAACGCAGCATGACTGCGCCGTCAGCCTGCTTTGCAAGCTTACCTGTCTCAATGGTAATTACACGACCATCGGGCAAGGCCACATTTTTTGTAACAACATTCATATTCTAATATCTTTAAAACGAAATTTTTATTGTAATTCTCGCAAAGATATACATTTTCCCACATTTTAACCATCTTTAAACGAAAAAAAACAAAAAAAGGAAGAGAGTTCGTTTATCTGACCCCCAATTTTCATTTATGTTTGGTACACTTGTACTATCTTTGCGCACTCAAACGAAAATTATAACAATTATGAGATCTTTCAAAGGAATTGCAACATTTTTTGCCATTATCGCAACAGCAACAGTTGCCTTCACATCATGTGGCAGCAAAGAATCAAAAGGGAATATCCAGGAGACAAATAAAGTTGGAAAAAGCAGAAACACCTTTACAGTCAGGGGAAACATCACAAATGGAACAGACAAGAAGGTTTGCGTATACCGCATTGAAGCAGATAGCATCGCTAAAATAAAAGAAGCAAAACTAACCGATGCAGGAGATTACAAATTCAACATTCCAAGTCCAGAACATTTCGAATTTTACCTACTGAATGTTGAAGGTTGCGGTACTGTAGTGTTCATTGCAGACTCAACAGAAACAATCACAATCAACAGCGACGCAAACGATTTCATTTCGGAGCACACTATTGACGGCAACAGCGAGAACCAGCGAATCAAAGAAATTACGGTTTTGAGAGCAGCATTGGAAGAGCAGGCAAAAATGATGGCAAGCAACAATTCGCCAGCTGTAGTAAAAACCGAAAGAGAGATACGTGAACTCGTTGAAGAATTCAAACAAAACATCGTAGAGGAATTCATCATCGCGGCACCTGGAAGCGCAAGCGCGTATTACGCTCTGACATTGACAGTCGGCAACATTCCAATATTCAACCCTCTCTACAACCGTGAAGACAGCAAATATTTTGCCGCAGTGGCAACAAACTTCCAGGAGCTGCACCCCGGCACAAGCCACACAAAGAATCTGACCGAAATTGCAAAGAAGGGACTCGAGGCCACACGTCCTCAAAAGACAGTGGAACTCGAACTCGAAGAGAGCGAGGCTTTGACAACCGGAATGTTCGACATCAATCTGCCACAAGCAAATGGCGACAGCATCGCCCTGTCATCGCTTGCGGGAAAAGCCGTATTACTCGACTTCACATTCTACGAAAGTCCAGAAATGGGGAACCGCAATATCCAGTTACGCGAACTTCACAACAAATACAAGAAGAGAGGTTTTGAAATATATCAGGTTTCGGTCGACCGATACGAACATTTTTGGGAACAGGCTGCAGCCAACCTACCTTGGGTTTGTGTGCGAGATGCAAGAAACATCTCCACCCAACTTTTCAATGTACAATCTGTACCCACATTTTTCCTTATAAGTAGGAAAGGAGAGGTGGTGCTTCGCGACGCACAGATAGAAAACCTTGAAAAGGAAATCGAGAAGCTCCTAAAGTAATAGAGAGAAGTTTGTAATAGAAAAACAAAACATTGTCTTATAGCCCACTAGGGGCATTTCACAAAAAGAGTTACAAAAAGCCAATTAGACAAAAAATAACTTTGTTTTATTTGGTTTATAAATTAAAAGGGCTTACCTTTGCCAAAGAAATAAAGGGAAATGGGTTCCAGCACTAGTGTTGGAATCCTTTGTTTTACTGTTTTTTAAAATAAGAAGATACTATGAGTTATATGTCAGAAGAGGGCTACAAGAAATTGTTGGCCGACTTGAAGGAACTTGAGGCAAAGCGTCCCGAAATCGTTCGTCAGATTGCCGAGGCACGCGACAAGGGAGACCTTTCGGAGAATGCAGAATACGATGCAGCAAAGGAGGCACAGGGTTTATTGGAGATGAGAATCAACGAACTCAAGCTTGTCATTGCCGATGCAAAGATCATTGATACCACAAAGCTCAGCAGCGACACTGTACAGGTGTTGACAAAGGTTGGTCTCAAGAACACCAAGACCGGCGCGACAATGCAGTACACCATCGTTCCCGAGAGCGAGGCAAACCTGCGCGAGGCAAAGATCTCGATCAACACACCTATTGCAAAGGGACTCCTTGGCAAGAAGGTAGGAGACCTTGCCGAGATCACAGTGCCACAGGGTAAGCTTTTCCTTGAAATCACAAGCATTTCATTTTAATAAAGGAAGATTATGGCAACAATATTCTCCATGATTGTCGCAGGCGAGATTCCAAGCTACAAGGTAGCCGAGAATGAGCAGTTCTATGCATTCCTCGACATCAATCCACTTGCAAAAGGCCACACGCTTGTAATCCCCAAGCGCGAGGTAGACTATTTCTTCGACCTTACAGACGAAGAGATTGGCGCAATGCAGATTTTCGCAAAGAAGGTTGCCGAGGGCATCAAGCGCGCATTCCCCTGCATCAAGGTAGGACAGGCAGTATTGGGACTTGAGGTGCCACACGCACACATACACCTTGTACCCATGCAGAGCGAGAAAGACATGCTCTTCACGAATCCAAAGCTGAAGCTGACGCCTGAGGAATTCAAGGAGATTGCAGAGAAAATTAATAAAGAGATTGCTTGATAGCAATCTCTTTTTTTATACCTTCGCAAAAAGTAAATTCCTAAAGCAATGCGCATACTTATAAGTAACCCAACAATAGTGAACAACAGCGAGCAGTTCCGTGGCTCAATAGTAGTGAACAACGGCAAGATAGTAGAGATTCTGCGAGGAGACGAACTGCCACGTGCCGAGTGCGACGAGATTATAGAAGCCACAGGACTTTACCTCATACCAGGAGTGATTGACGCACATGTACACTTCCGCGAGCCGGGACTTACAGAGAAAGCCTCTATCGCGACCGAAAGCCGCGCCGCGGCAGCCGGTGGCGTGACATCATACATGGAGATGCCCAACACGGTTCCACAAACAACAACAATCAAAGCACTGAAGGAGAAGTTCGCGATTGCCGCAAAAGACAGCGTTGTAAACTACTCGTTCTATTTCGGAGCGACAAACAGCAATGTAGCCGACTTTGCGAAGCTCAACCCCAAGAATGTATGTGGCATAAAACTATTCATGGGCTCCAGCACCGGCAACATGCTTGTCGACAAGCAGGCGCAGCTCGAGGAGATTTTCCGCACAGCGACACTGCCCGTAGCGGTCCATTGTGAAGACAGCACAATCATTGCCGAGAACACACAGCGCATCAAAGAGAGCATTGGCGAGGATGCCGATGTAAAATATCACCCCGAAATACGTAGCGCAGAGGCTTGCTACCAGAGCACTAAGTGCGCTGTGGAACTGGCACGCAGGTTCGGCACACAGTTGCATGTCACACACATCAGTACTGCGCGCGAACTCGAACTCTTTGCAGCAGGCAACACCGCAGAAAAGCGAATCACCGCCGAGGCTACACCATCGCATCTCACATTCTGCGACGAGGATTATGCAACACTGGGTACGAAAATAAAGTGCAACCCGGCAATCAAGAGTGCCGATGACCGCGAGGCATTGCGCAAAGCCTTGAACGATGGCATAATTGACCTTGTGGGTACAGACCATGCCCCACACCTCCCAAAGGACAAGGAGGGAGGTGCACTCAAGGCGATATCGGGAATGCCAAGCATACAGTTCTCACTACGCGCCATGCTCAGCCTTGTAGACGAGGGTGTACTTAGCATTGAGACTTTGGTACAAAGAATGTGCCACGCTCCGGCGCAGATATTCAGCATAAACAAGCGCGGATTCATCGAGAAGGGATTCCATGCCGACTTTGTACTGCTGAATCCAAATAAACCAAGTACGGTAACCACCGCTGAGATTATCAGTAAGTGCGGTTGGAGTCCATTCGAGGGCACAACATTCAAATGGGCGATCGAGCAGACATGGTCAAATGGAGAATGTGTCTACAGGAACGGCACAATCAACGAAGAGGTTCGCGGCAAGGCACTCCGTTTCAACCGATGAAAAGGCACATCTTCAGTTTCAGAATATCACAGATTGCTCCATTGATTGACTGGAGCTACTTTCTGCATGCTTGGGGCATTGCCGCAAGCAAAGAGAACCTGCAGGCAAAAGAGATTATAGCCGATGCCCAAGCAATGCTTGACAAGATCAGCGACAAATACCATACAAGGGCAATCTTTGCACTATGCGACGCAAAGAGCGACGGCGACAATATCATAATTGAAGGCACCACGCTACCCTTGCTTCGCCAACAGCATTGCAAGGAGGGAGCATACAATCTGTGCCTCAGCGATTTCGTATCACCACACGGCGACAACATCGGCTTGTTCGCAACAAGCGTGGAGAGCGGATTCGGGAATGAATTCGCCGACGACGAATACCACAACCTGATAGCACAGACACTTGCAGACCGACTTGCCGAAGCCACAGCTACACTACTCCACAAAATGGTGCGTACCGAAAAAGAGCTATGGGGATACTCCCAGGGCGAGAAGCTTTCAATAGAAGATTTGCATGCTGAGAGAAACCAGGGAATACGCCCTGCAGTTGGCTACCCGTCACTGCCCGACCAGAGCATAATATTCACGATTGATAGGTTGCTACACCTTAGCGATGCCGGTATCACACTCACCCCGAACGGAGCAATGACACCGCACGCATCGGTCTGCGGAATGATGATAGCACACCCTGCTGCACAATATTTTACAGTAGGCAAGATTGACAGTGTCCAACTGAACGACTACGCAGCAAGGCGAGGAACACAGCCGTACGAAATTGCAAAATTTCTGGCCAAAAACATTGGATAACCGATGCCATAAATCACCAAAAAAAGGAGACAATATACTGCAACAAAGGGTTTAATATTCCTCAATAGAGGAAAATCCACAAAAAAGCAGTATATTTACAACGATTTTAAATTCATTCACTTATGTTAAGAAAAATCCTTCATCCACTTTACATTTTATACCAGGTGCTTTTTGCCTGGTGGGCAGCCCTTGTCGTCGTTTTAATCACTGCTATAATAATTGAAGTATTCGGTCATTTCCTCAAGATAAAGAATGCCGACCACGCACCTGCTGTAATATGGAGTAGAATCACATGCTGGATTTTCCTTATTCCGGTAAAGGTTGTCGACCGCGACAAGTATGTAAAGAAAGATCAGAACTACATATTCGTAGCCAATCATCAGGGTATGTTCGACATCTTTGTAATGTATGGCTATGTAGGCAATCGTTTCAAGTGGATTATGAAGCAGTCTCTGCGCAAGATGCCGTTGCTTGGCAAGGCCTGCGAGGACACCGGTCACATCTTTGTAAACCGCGACACACCACAGAAGGATCTGTTGCGCAAGTCAATAAACACTCTGAAAGGTGGCGCATCCTTGGGTATATTCCCCGAAGGCACACGCTGCCGCAAAGGCAAGATGGGCAAGTTCAAGAAAGGCGCTTTTGTCATTGCCAACATGACACAAAAGCCAATCATCCCAGTTACCATAGACGGCGCATACGACATCCTGCCAAAGGGTTGCAAATGCATTCACTGGTCACCGGTAACATTGACTTTCCACGCCCCCATCGAGTGCAACGGCCGCGACAGCGAGAATGTTGAGCGCATGATGGTTGAAGCCGAGACTGTTATTGCTAACACTCTATACAAGAACAAATAACCTTAAATAATAACACTATGAAAAAAATCTTATCAGCACTGTTGATAGCAGTGCTCATCGCACCTCAGACAAAAGCCGACGAGGGTATGTGGTTGCTTCAATTGATGCGCCAGCAGAGACTCCAGGACAAGATGGCCGAAGCGGGCTTGCAGATTTCAGTTGACGAGATCTACTCACCTGACGCTCCATCATTGAAGGATGCCATTGGTATCTTCGGTGGCGGCTGTACAGGCGAGGTTGTTTCACCAAACGGACTTGTAGTAACAAACCACCACTGCGGTTTCAGTTTTATCCAGCAGTTGAGCACAGTTGAGCACAACTATCTGCACAACGGTTTCTGGAGCCAGAGCTACGAGGAAGAGTTGCCTTGCGAGGACATCGCATTCACATTCGTAAAAGAGATCAAGGATGTTACAGCCGAGGTTGAAAGCCGCGTACAGAGTGGCAAGCTAAGCGCCGAGGATGCATTCAACAACAAGGCTCTTGCTGTTATTGCAAAGGAACTTTTTGAAGCCGATGACATTGAGGGCAAGGAGCACATGTACCCACAGTTGCTCCCTTACTTCGAGGGTAACAAGTACTACCTTGTATACTACAAGAGATATACCGATGTACGCCTTGTTGCAACACCTCCAAACTCAATCGGTAAGTTCGGTGGTGAGACCGACAACTGGATGTGGCCACGCCACACCGGTGACTTCTCTGTGTTCCGCATCTACGGCGACAAGGACGGTAACCCTGCTGCATACAGCAAGAACAATGTACCTTTGAGCACACCAAAGTTCCTTAGCATTTCTCTTGCTGGTTTTGAGCCAAATGACTATGCAATGATCATGGGTTTCCCCGGCAGCACATCACGCTACCTCACAGGTGACGAGGTTAAGCAAAGAATGTACCACGAGAACGAGCCACGCATTGCAATGCGCGACGTGACATTGAAGATCATCCGCGAAGAGATGGCAAAGAGCGAGGACATCGCCATCCGTTATGCCAACAAGCAGGCACGTATCAGCAACTACTGGAAGAATTCAATTGGTATGAACAAGGCCATTGTTGACAACAAGGTTGTTGAGACAAAGCTCGCCGAGGAGGAGGCTTTCAAAGCATGGGCACTGCAGAACGGCAAGAACGAATATGTTGATGTAGTTGAGAAAATCAACGCATGCGTCGAGGAGGCAAACCGCACGACATACCTCACCACACTTGCAACAGAGCTCATCAGCTGTGTCGAGTTCGTGCAGCGCAACCTCTACGAGGAGGCAAACCTGTTCACCGACCCCAAACTGACGCAGGACCAGATGAACGCCTTCTACGACTGGCTCCACAACCGCGACTACGACCACGAGATTGACCGTCGCATTGCCAAGGAGGTTCTCCCACTATACTTCAACCTCACACAGCCCGAGGAGCGCGACGCTTACCTCAACGAGATGTATGCGAAGTATAAGGGCAACCTTGAGAAATATATCGATGATGTTTACAACAAGTCAATCCTTGCAAACAAGAAGAACTTCGACAGTTTCGTGAAGAAGCCATCACGCAAGAAGTTCGAAAAAGACCCTGCAATGCAGTTGCGCGCAGCAGTCTTCAGAACATACAGAGCTTTGGTGGCAAAGGAGGGCGAGATTGCAAAGGTAATCAACCCATTGCACAAGACATATCTCAAGGGCTTGATGGAGATGGCAAACGGTGCACCCGTTTACCCCGATGCAAACTTCACAATGCGCCTTACCTATGGTAATGTAAAACCTTACAACCCAAAGGACGGTGTAACATATAACTACTACACAACCCTCAAAGGCGTAATGGAGAAGGAAGACCCCACAAACAGCGAATTCATTGTACCGGCACGTCTTAAAGAGCTCTACGAGGCTAAGGATTTTGGCCAGTATGCATTGCCAAACGGCGAAATGCCTGTTGCGTTCCTCACAACCAACGACATCACCGGCGGCAACAGCGGCAGCGGTGTGCTCAACGCACGTGGCGAGCTCATCGGCCTTGCATTCGACGGCAACTGGGAGTCACTCAGCGGCGACATCAACTTCGACGACAACCTGCAGCGTTGTATCAACGTTGACATCCGTTATGTGCTTTTCGTTATCGATAAGCTCGGTAACTGCAAACGCCTCATCGAGGAGATGAATATCGTAAAGTAATATTGAATATTACAATACCAATTAGAAGGGAACGACCCAAAAGCAAAAAAAACGGGTCGTTCCTTTTTGTGTGGTTGTATAAAAGGGGTCACCTGGGCTCACCTGCAAAGTCTGGGGGAGCAGTCTATTAATGTATAAATTTACATCCGTTTTAACTTTGTTGAAATTACTTCCGCTCGCTTTGTGTGTAAATTTACCTACATTAACATTGTTGATTTCTTTATCACTCGCAGTATAACATCAAACAAGTTTGCGTTAAGCTCGCTTAATCAAGAAATTCACATACTCGCAATCTTCAACCTTGTTAAGTTGTCTTATATTCTTTCTATAGCCTTGCTATATGTACTTTCTGTGCGACAGAAAGTACCAAAGAGCAGGGCAGTCGTGTACGGCATTCGGTGTTTCCTTTGTTCACAAATTGCATCAGCATTAGCTGCTGCAATATTCTTCAGTCGGTTCACACCTCGCCACTCGCTGCTTGTCGCAATGCTTGGGGCGGCAAGAACTCGCTGCGCTCAAACATCATACCGCCTATTTCCAAGCATTGCTCGGCTGCTCACTGTGCCTCCCAACGCTGCCCTTC
>JAFOCD010000103.1 GCA_017381475.1 Bacteroidaceae bacterium | reverse complement strand
GTTCTTTACAGATGTCTGCGGGGATTCTTTCTACAGGTATAAGCTCGCATATATGCTCAACTTTGCCTGATGCCATTTGTCTGTTGCGAAGGTGTATAATGTATAGTCTATCTACCTTCGCTCCTTTTACTTGTTGTTCCAAGAACATGGCGTAGCACGATAACTGATAACGTGCCAGCTCCTGTTTCTCAGGTGTCATCTTCGAATAAGTCTTGACATCAGCGATGATGAAAGTGTCGTCACCGCTTCTGAAAACCTGGTCGATGTTCGAGGCCCAGTTCTTACCGTCTGTTACAGTATATTCCGAAGCCTCGTGTATTAGGTTGTTTTCCTTGCATATCTGGATAAAGTCCTGTAGTTCTTGTGTGCCGTCATTTATCCAGTTCTTCTGAAACAGCTCGATACTCTTGTGTACCGAGGTTCCATAGTCTGCTGCCATCTCCAAGATTCGTTTAGGAATGGCTGAATACATATTAGGATATAGTTGTCGGCGCAGCACCTCGCTTATGCCGGACAGTTGCTTGTCTCCTAACCAATATTCGTGGAGTTCTTCGTTGAAAAGCACTCCTGAGTCTGTCAGTTCTATTCGTGCCATAGTATTACTTGTTTTGTAGTTCTTGTTTACGACGGGTCAGCAACTCCTTGATTTCAGGATTTGCTTCAATCTCTCCCTGATGATCGAGGTAGTATGAAAGCAGGGATGTTACATCCTTTGCCGTGTTGATAGCCTGCTTGATGCCGGCATACTTGTCGTATACAGCGGGCTTGCGTGCAGGGGCCGGTGTTGGTTGTGTAGCGCGTGCGTCGTCTGCGCTGTTCTCTGGTACATCCTCACCTTTGAAGATGTATAAACCAATGCCTGTTGCAATGGCAATGTTCTTGACGAGACACCTCCAAATTGTCTTGTTGATGTCGAACATGGTGGCTGCCGCAACGTTTCTTTCTTCGTTGCATTTCTTGTTGCTGTTCCATACATTATAGGTATAGGGAACGAGCTTCATTGCCTGGTTCTTGTTGTCCATTACCGGCAGGAAACATTCTGATGTTACGCCGTCTATGGTTACTTCAGTGAATACCATGATGCCTGTGTCGGGGTCTGTGAAATAAGGTAGTCCTTCACTGTTCTTGATTACTCGATAGGTTGCACTGGGGAATGCACTGCGCAGTACATCCATGCAGTCGCTCCAAGGTAAATAGGTCAGTTCACCGCGCTTCTCACACATGTCGTTAAGGTTGAGTGCGCTGAGTGCTTTGAACATGATTGTTCTTCTCTCATCAGCTGTTGCAGTTGATGGAATTTCGGGGATTTGAATTTTACACATAATTCTAGATTTTAATTGGTTAATGATTGTCGTTAAATGAAAAAAGAGAGAACCACCGTTTTGTATTGGGTAGTTCTCTCTTCGAGTTGGCTACAGGTATTTTACCTTGTTATTCTATAAACCAGTTCCAGGTGTCATCCTGTCTGTTGATAGCGGATGCTAATCCTTTGGCTACATCATAGGCGTTTACACACCTTTCCATTGTAATGTCAATGTAGTTGTTCTTGTAGTTGGTCAATAGCTGGTAAAAATTCCATGCAGTGAGTTGCTTGCCGTAGCCGCTGAAGTTTTCATCTGAGTAATAGTCTCTAGCAGCTTGATTGATTTGGGCTTCGGGAAGGATTAGTTCCGGCAGCCCGAGTTCGTTCTTGATATGGGTTGGGAGTGCCTGATATAATCGGGCTTTTCCCAAGAACTGTGCGAAGGTGCTTACATCGATAATGGTGTTGCCCAGTCGCTTCATTTCTTCAATGTGCTGACGATAGTTGTAGCTTGCAAATAGCTCGATACAATATCTATACAAATCAGCAGGGTTAGTGACTTTGATGTCGAATTTCACTCCGTCGGTAGACAGGAGCATATTGGTACAGCATCGGTTAAGGAAGCCTATTCCAAGTCGGAAAAGTTGCTTCTGTGAGCTGTTCCCAAGTAAATTTGTCTCTGAATAGCTTCTCACTCCTACGATCTGAAGATTCATAGTGTTACCGTTGATTGTGTAGGATATGTTGGGTAGCTCTATCATAAACATCATTCTCTGATAGTAGGAACCACTGTCGTCTTTCTCAAGGTTCTCTACTAGTTTTCCATTGCCAGAGCGCGTGCGCACGATCATTTCGTGACTCACTCTGATTTGTGGT